>NZ_JAKEDU010000006.1 GCF_021462405.1 Thermus tengchongensis
CAGGATCAAACTCTCCAATAAAATCAACGCCCGAAGGCGTTGTTGGCTTCTTGGTGTTAGCCTCTGCTCTCCCCTTTTCAAGATCCCCCTGCTTGGGCTTTCGCCCGCGCAGCAAAAGCTATGCTATCAAGCCCCCTCCTTCTTGTCAACACCCCCTAGGCGCTGGATCTCCTCGATGAAGCGCTCCACGGAGTCAAACTCCCGGTAGACGGAGGCAAAGCGGATGTAGGCCACGTGGTCCAGATCCCTTAGAAAGGCCATGGCCTTCAGGCCGATCTCCTCGGAGGTGATCTCCGGGCCCGTCACCTGGTCCTCAAAGGCGTAGGCGAAGCGGCGGAGAACCTCCGGGTCCACGGGGCGCTTTTCACACGCCAGGAGAAGCCCCCTCAGGAGCTTATCGGGGTTGAAGGGTTCCCTTCGGCCGTCCCGCTTCACCACCATCAAAGGCTCCAGCTGGGTGCGCTCGTAGGTGGTGAAGCGGCGGCCGCAAGCCGGGCACTCCCGGCGGCGGCGGATGGCCGCCCCCTCGTCGGAGGGGCGGGAGTCCACCACCCGGGTATCGGGATGACCGCAGTAAGGGCACTTCATGGCACTTCCCTGAGGAGCTCGTAGACCTCGGGGGATGGGGGAGGCTCGGGAAGCTCCACCTCCAGCACCACCCCGCGGACCCCTTCGGAAACCATGGAACCCAGGCCCAAGGCCGCCCGGACCAAGGCTTGGTCGTAGGCTTCGGAAACCGGGTCCCGGGAAGGCACCACCCCGTTCACCCGCACCCCGGGAAAGGTCCGGGTGACCCCCTCGATGAGCCCTTCCACCGCCCGGCGCACGGAAAGGGTATGAGGCTCGATGCGCACCGCTGGCGGCAGCACCAAGGTGACGAATCCACCCCCTGCCAGGTGGCGCAAACCCTGCTGGAGCACATACAGGCTGGACTTCACATCTTGGCTCATGAGGTCGTACCACTCCCCCTCCAATAGCTCCACGAAGGGAGTCTTGCTCTCGGCGGTGGTCACGTGGACGATGCCGTCCAATAGGCCAAAAAGCTCCTCCACCTTTTCAAAGGTGCTGGTCACGTCCAACACCACGCTCATGTCCCCCCGTATGGGGATGGCCGTGGCCCCTAGGGCCTCCACCTCCGAGGCCACGCTGGTGGCCAACTCCACGTCGGGGTCCACGGCGATCACCGTGGCCCCGTTGCGCCCGTAGCCGTGGGCGATGGCCCGGCCGAAACCCCTGCCGGCCCCGGTTACCATAACGATCCGCCCCTCGAGGCCCAAGATATCCCGTGACATCAGGCCCATTGTACGGGAAAATGAGGACATGGCCCGCATCCGCGTGGAAGAAGGGGACATCACCGAGTTCCGGGGGGATGCCATCGTCAACGCTGCCAACAACTACTTGAAGCTGGGCGCTGGGGTGGCGGGGGCCATCCTCAGGAAAGGAGGCCCCTCCATCCAGGAGGAATGCGACCGGATCGGGAAGATCCGGGTGGGGGAAGCCGCGGTCACGGGGGCGGGGAACCTGGGGGTGCGCTACGTGATCCACGCCGCCGTCCTGGGGGATGAGCCCGCCAGCCTGGAAACCGTGCGCCAGGCCACGAGGAGCGCCCTGGAAAAGGCGGTGGAGCTCGGCCTAAGGACCGTGGCCTTTCCCCTTCTGGGCACCGGGGTGGGAGGGCTTCCCGTGGAAGAGGTGGCCCAGGTGATGCTGGAGGAGATCAAGAAGGCCCCGGATACCCTCGAGGTCACCCTTTACGGCTACCGCAAGGAGGACGCCGAGGCCATCCGCCGGGCCCTCTAAAGGTCCTTGCGGAAGCAGACGATGCGCTCCACCTCCTGGTACCCCAAGCGGCGGTGGACCTCCTGGCCTAAGTACCCCGTCGTGGCTTGCGCCACGACGGGGTACTTATCTCCCGGTACCCCCTCGCTCGGGCCCAGGCTTCCGCGGCTTCCATAAGGGCACGGCCTGTCCCCTGCCCCCGCCATTTCGGGGCCACGTACCCGCCCTCCAGGTAGCCCCCGGGGGCGGGTGTCGCATCCCTCGGCGTAGGGGCGCAAGGAAGCCTCGACGAAGCCCACCCGTTGCCCCTCCGCTTCGGCCCCAAAGGCTGCCTGGTTGGGGTCTTGAAGCAGGCCCTCCACCTCCTTTAGGTCATCCCCACCCTCGGGCCAGAGGGCAAGGCGCAACGCCAAGTAGGCGGGAAGGTCCTCCGGGCGAAGGGGCCGGACCCTAGACCTCACGGGGCATTCCCCTCTCCCTGGCCTTGGCCGCCCTCACCTCCTGCAGGTGGGGGCGGAGAAGCTTTGAGGTAGTACCCCTGCCCCAGAGCCTGGAGATCGGCGCCGTCCACCTTGCCGTCCCCGTTCAGGTCCCCTTTGAGCTCCTTCCCCTCCTTGCCCCAGTTCTGGGCCAGTTGCAGGAGGTCGGCAAAGGGCCTGCCCCGCTTCAAGGCCTCCCCCAGGGGCTTCCCTTCCTTGTCGTAGAAGACCACCCGGGGGGAAAACCTGGGGGTAAGGGCCTTCTGCGGGGTGAGGAGGAGGCGGAAGGCTTCCTGGTCTTTTAGGGGTCTGGCGAAGGCCACATCCAGGCGCAAAAGCCCTGCCCCCGCATCGTAATCCAGGAGGTACACGGGGCTCGCCACCTTCAAGCTGGCAAGATCCGGGTTCAGATCCCTTAGGGGAAGCTCCAGCTGAAAGCCCAAGGTCTCCCGTACCTCCACCCGGCCCAAGAGCAAAAAGGGCCCCTCCACCTGGGCCGGCGGGGCCACTAGGGTAAGCCTGGGCGGGGGTGGGTCGGATACCGTGAGGGTAAGCCGCTGGACCCGGCTGTTCTTGGCCCCATCCTCCACGGTGAGGGTAACGGGAAACTGGCCCTTCTCCCTGGGTACCCCGGTGATCCGCCCGCCTTGGAAGGCCAGGCCTTGGGGGAGTTTGCCCTCGAGGCTAAAGGTGTAGGGCCGTACCCCCCCTTCGGCGCTGAAGGTGGCGGTGTAGGCCTCCCCCAGGTAGGCGGGAGGAAGGCTGGTGCTGGTGAGGCGCAAGGGTTCCATTCCCACCCCCGTGGGGTCTTGGGTGCCGCAGGCGGCGAGGAGGAGGAGGAAGAAGGGCCAAAGCTTCCGCATAAGGCCAGTCTAGCGGGTATAGTTGAAGGCATGATTAAGCCGGACTGGTGGATCCGGGAGATGGCCAAAAAGGGCATGATCGAGCCCTTCGAGGAGCGCCTGGTGCGGGAGGGGGTCATCAGCTACGGGCTTTCCAGCTTCGGCTACGACCTCCGGGCCGCCCCCGAGTGGAAGATCTTCACCAACGTCTTCTCCACGGTGGTGGACCCCAAGGGCTTTGACCCGAGAAGCTTTGTGGAGTACGAGGGGGAGGAGGTCATCATCCCCCCCAACTCCTTCGCCCTCACCCGAAGCATCGAGTACATCCGGATGCCGGAAAACGTGATCGCCATCGCCCTGGGCAAGAGCACCTACGCCCGGTGTGGCATCGTGGCCAACGTGACCCCTTTGGAACCGGGCTGGGAAGGGCACGTGACCCTGGAGATCTCCAACACCACCCCCCTGCCCGCCAAGGTCTACGCCAACGAGGGCATCGTGCAGATCATCTTCCTCGAGGGCCCGCGGCCCGAAACCACCTATAAGGACCGCCGGGGCAAGTACCAAGGGCAGAAGGGCATCACCCTGCCCCGGGTGTAGGCTATGGGGGTGCGCGTCCTTCTCCTTAGCCTGTTGATCCTCCTCGGCGCCTGTAGAGGTGAGAGCATGAAGCCCCTCCCTTACCTTTCGGAAACCCCGGTGCGTTCCTTCAAGGCCCCGGAAGCCCTTCTGGAGCCCGGCAAGGACTACTACGCCCGCATCCGCACCACCAAGGGGGACATCCTTCTGGACCTCCTGGAGAAGGAGGCCCCCAACACGGTGAACTCCTTTGTCTTCCTGGCCCTCCACCGCTTCTTCGAGGGGGTGGAGTGGCACCGGGTCATCCCCGGCTTCGTGGCCCAGACCGGGGACCCCACCGGCACCGGCGCCGGGGGCCCAGGCTACGCCTTCGGCCTGGAGATCGCCCCGGGGCTGGCCTTTGACCGGGAGGGGATGGTGGGCATGGCCCGCACCCAGGACCCCAACTCCAACGGGAGCCAGTTCTTCATTACCCTGGCCCCCACCCCCCACCTCACCGGGCAGTACACCCTTTTCGCCCGGGTGGTGGAGGGCATGGAGGTGGTCAGGCGCCTCACCCCCACGGAGGGTCCGGGCGCCACGGGGGAACGGGACAAGATCCTCAGCGTGGAGATCCTGGTCAAGGAATGATCCCCGAGGGCACCCGGTTTTTGCTTCCCCCCGAGGCCCGGCTCAAGGCCGAGCTCATGGGGAGGCTACGGGAGCTTTTCCTGCGCCACGGCTACGAGCCCGTGGAGCTCCCGGCCCTGGAAAGCTACGACCCCCTCCACCCCCTGGCGGAGCGGGCCTTCAAGCTGGTGGACAAGACGGGGGAGGTACTGGCCCTAAGGAGCGAGTTCACCACCCTCCTGGCCAAGCTCCTGAGGCCCCACCTGGGGGAAGGGGTCCACCGCTTCCAGTACGCGGGGGCCCTATGGCTCCGGGAGGCGGACGCGGAGCTCGGCCGCTTCCGGGAGTACACCCAGGTGGGCCTGGAGCTCATCGGGGCCACGGGGCCTTTGGCGGACGCGGAGGTCCTGCACCTGGCCTTTGCCGCCTTGGAGGCCCTGGGCCTGGAAGGGGTGGTGGAGGTGGGCCTGCCCAGCCTGGTGGGGGAGGTGCTCAAGGCCTCCGGTCTTCCGGAAGAGGAGCAGAAGAAGGCCCAGCAGGCGATCCACCGCAAGAACTTGCCCGAGCTGGAAGACCTCCTTGGCCGCCACCCCGTGCCGGAGGAGGCCCGCAAGACCCTCCTGGCCTTGCCGGACCTCTACGGGGAGCGCGAGGTGCTGGAGGAGGCTAAGAGGCTTCCCCTTCCCAAAAGGGCCAGGAAGGCCCTGGAGGACCTGGAAAGGACCCTGGAGCTTCTGGAAAGGCCCGTCCTCTTGGACCTGGGCATGGCCCGGCGCTACGAGTACTACTCCGGCATCTTCTTCCGCGCCTACACCCCAGGCTTCGGCCTGCCCCTTCTGGGAGGTGGCCGGTACGACGGGGCCCTCCTCCCCAGGGCGGCGGGGTTCGCTATAGGGGTAGAGCGGGCCTTGGAAGCCCTAAAACCCCCCAGGGTGGACGTAAGCCCCGAGGTTTTGGCCCTGGACCTTAAGGCCCTTCGCCGCTTCGCCGGGGAGAGGCGGGTGGAGCTCTTCCATGGGGAAGACCCTGTGGCCTACGCTAAGGCCCGGGGCATCCCCTACCTGGCCCAAGGGGAGCGCATCTTTAGGGTGGAGGAGGCATGAGGCGTTTTGCCCTCACCATTGCCCTGCCCAAGGGGCGAATGTTCCAGGAGGCCTATGAGGCCTTAAGGAAAGCGGGGCTGGAACTCCCCCCCATAGAGAACGAGCGGGCCCTCCTCCACGGGGAAGAAGGAGGAATCGCCCTCCTGGAGCTTCGCAACAAGGATGTGCCCGTGTATGTGGATTTGGGTATCGCCGAGGTGGGGGTGGTGGGCAAGGACGTCCTCCTGGACTCGGGCCGCGACCTCTTTGAGCCCGTGGACCTGGGCTTCGGGGCCTGCCGGCTTTCCCTCATAAGGCGCCCTGGCGACACCTCCCCCATCCGCCGCATCGCCACCAAGTACCCCCTCTTCACCACCCGGCTCCTGAAGGAACGGGGCTGGGTGGCGGACGTGGTGGAGCTTTCCGGCAACATCGAGCTGGCCGCGGTCACAGGCCTGGCAGACGCCGTGGTGGACGTGGTGCAGACCGGGGCCACCCTAAGGGCGGCGGGCCTGGTGGAGGTGGAGGTCCTGGCCCACTCCACCGCCCGCCTCATCGTGAACCGCCAAGCCCTGAAGCTTAAACGCTCGCTTTTAAAGCCCCTGATCGCTAAGCTGAGAAACCGTGACGGAGGCCCGTAGACGCCGCATCGAGGAGGTCCTAAGGAGGCGCCAGCCCGACCTCACCGTCCTCCTGGAGAACGTGCACAAGCCCCACAACCTCTCGGCTATCCTCCGTAGCTGCGACGCCGTGGGGGTCCTCGAGGCCCATGCGGTAAACCCCACGGGGGGCGTGCCCACCTTCAACGAAACCAGCGGGGGAAGCCACAAATGGGTCTACCTGCGGGTGCACCCCGACATCCAGACGGCCATCGGCCACCTGAGGGAGAAGGGTTTTCGGATCTACGCCACCGCCTTGCGGGAGGATGCCCAAGACTTCCGGGAGGTGGACTACACCCAGCCCACCGCCATCCTCCTGGGGGCGGAGAAATGGGGGGTTTCCGAGGAGGCCCTGGCCCTGGCGGATAGCGCCATCCAGGTACCCATGTTCGGCATGGTCCAGAGCCTGAACGTCTCCGTGGCGGCGGCGGTGATCCTCTTCGAGGCCCAGCGGCAGAGGCTAAAGGCGGGGCTTTACGAAGGGCCCCGCCTGGACCCCGAGCTTTACCAGAGGGTGCTGGAAGACTGGCTCAGGAAGTGAGGAGGGCTTCCTCTTCCAAAAGCTCCTCCAAAGCCTTGGCCTTCACCGCCAAAACGGAAACCAAGACCTGGAGCTCTCCCAGAAGCTCCTCGTCCTCAGGGCTCGCCTTGGCCCTCCTCCAAAGGGTGCGAAACTCCTCCGCCGCCCGGTCCAGCTCCTCCAGAAGCACTTCCCGTACCTCCCGCAAGCGCTCCCTGCGGACCTCCTTGCGGAATCCCGGCTTGGGCATGGCTACTCCTTTCCCTACGCAACAACCGGGCCACCCCGCCCTAAGCGCCCGCCCGCAAAGGTTGCTCCATCGGCCAAAGCCAAAACAGCTTGCTCATGGCCTCTTTGGGGCCCCTGTCGTGGCGCAAGCGACAATTTAAGCGACGGTTTCCCACGGAGGCCTACACGTAGGTGAGCCAGCCCTCGTACTCGGGCCGCAGGCCCTTGGCGGCCTCCAGGTAGACCTCGCGGAGCCTCAGGGTGATGGGCCCGGCGGTGCCCTGGCCGATGGGCCGCCAGTCGATCATGGAAACCGGGGTGACCTCGGCGGCAGTACCGGTCATGAAGACCTCATCGGCCATATAAAGCTGGTCGCGGGTGGCCCGCACCACCTGGACCTCGTAGCCCAGGTCCTTGGCGATCCGGATCACCGAGTCCCGGGTGATGCCCTCCAGGTTCACCGAGTGCTCGAGGGCGTAGATGACCCCATCCCGCACGAAGAAGAGGTTCTCCCCGCTCCCCTCGGCCACGTAGCCTTCCTCGTCCAAAAGGAGGGCCTCGTCCGCCCCGGCGGCCACCGCCTCCATTTTGGCCAAGGCGCTATTCACGTAGTTCCCCCCCACCTTGGCCTTCCCCGGCATCACGTTGGCGGGGAAGCGGGCCCAGGAGCTGGTGATGAGCCTGGCCCCCTTGCGCACCGCCTCCTCCCCCAGGTAGGCCCCCCACTCCCAGGCGGCCACCATCACCTCGGCGGGGTTATTGGGCAGGGGGTTCACCCCCAGGGCCTTGGCCCCCATCCAGGCCAGGGGGCGGATGTAGCAGCTTTTGTACCCGTTTTGGCGCACCACCTCCTTGATAGCCTCCTCGATCTCCTCCGGGGTGAAGGGGATCTCCATGCGCAGCACTTTGGCCGAGTTGAAGAAGCGCCGAACGTGCTCCTTCAGGCGGAAGATGGCGGGGCCCTTAGGGGTCTCGTAGGCCCGTATCCCCTCAAAGACGCTGGTCCCGTAATGAAGGGCATGGCTTAGGACGCTGGTCTTGGCCTCCTCCTGGGGGAGAAGCTTTCCGTTCATCCAAATGAGCCCGGCCTTGATGTGCACATCCCCGCCCTTGGCTTCAGGCTTAGTCATGGCGAACCTCCGCCCTCATCATAACGCTTGCCTGCGACCCCGCTCCCTTGCGCAAGACCTGGAAAAGCCGCCCCACCTCCTCCCCCAGGGCCTTAGCCACCGGGGCCTTGAGGCTTCCTTCCCGCAGGAGGAGGTAAACCGTGCGCCCCGCCCCCGGGGGAGCAAGGGGGCGCAGGTGGGCCCGCTTGGCCTCGGGAAGGGTCCAAAGGGCCACCTCGGGCAAGAAGGTAAGCCCCCCCACCCCTTCCACCAGGAGGATGAGGGTTTCCAGGTCGCCACTTTGGAACTCCACCTGCCGCTTTCCCAAGCCAGGGCGGCATACGGCCAGAACCTGCTCCCGGAAACAGTGCCCTTCGGAGAGGACCCAGGTGTCCTCCAGGGGAACCTCCAAGGGGTGGATGGCCTCTCGCCTGTAGAGGGGGTGATGGGGAGAAACGTAGGCCCAAAAGGCCTCCTCAAAAAGGGGCAAGGCCTTTAGGCCAGGGCCCTCCTCCCTCGTGCCCACAAGCCCGGCGTCCAGGCGCCCCTCCTGAAGGCCTTCCAGGATGGCGGGGGTGAGCTCCTCCCGTACGCTGACCTCGAGGGTCGGATACCGGGCCGTGAAACGGGGCAGCAGATGGGGAAGCAGGTAGGGGGCCAGGGTGGGGATCACCCCCACGCGAAAGGGGCCCTGGAAACAGCCCTCCTCCCCCCGGGCCAGGGCTTTCAAGCGCTCCACCTCCTCCAAAACCCTGCGGGCCTGGGCCACCACCGCCCGCCCCGCTTCGGTGGGCTTTCCTTCCCGCCGGTCAAAAAGCCTCACCCCAAGCTCCTCCTCCAGCCTGCGGATCTGGATGCTCAGGGCCGGCTGGGTCAGGTAGACCCGCTCCGCCGCTTTGGTGAAGCTTCCCTCCTCCGCCAGGGCCACGAGATAGCGCAGCTGGTCCAGGGTCATAAATTTAGTTTATTCGCTAGGCTAACATCTTCTATTGGACTTATAGAAATGCCTACTCTAGGGTGGAAGGTGCCTGGCCCGGCCAGGCAGGAGGTGAAGGATGTTTCTGAGGATCGACCGCCTGCAGATCGAGCTACCCATGCCCAAGGAGCAGGACCCCAACGCCGCCGCCGCGGTGCAGGCCCTGTTGGGGGGCCGCTTCGGGGAGATGTCCACCCTGATGAACTACATGTACCAGTCCTTCAACTTCCGGGGGAAAAAGGCCCTCAAGCCCTACTACGACCTCATCGCCAACATCGCCACCGAGGAGCTCGGGCACATCGAGCTGGTGGCGGCCACCATTAATAGCCTCCTGGCCAAGAACCCGGGGAAGGACCTAGAGGAGGGCGTGGACCCCGTGAGCGCTCCCCTGGGTTTCGCCAAGGACGCCCGTAACGCCGCCCACTTCATCGCCGGCGGGGCCAACAGCCTGGTGATGGGAGCCATGGGGGAGCACTGGCACGGGGAGTACGTCTTCACCAGCGGCAACCTGATCCTGGACCTACTGCACAACTTCTTCCTGGAGGTGGCGGCCCGGACCCACAAGCTGAGGGTCTACGAGATGACGGATAACCCCGTGGCCCGGGAGATGATCGGCTACCTCCTGGTGCGGGGCGGGGTCCACGCCGCCGCCTACGGCAAGGCCCTGGAGAGCCTCACCGGGGTGGAGATGACCAAGATGCTCCCCATCCCCCGCATCGACAACAGCCGGATCCCCGAGGCCAAGAAGTTCATGGACCTGGGCTTCCACCGGAACCTCTACCGCTTTAGCCCCTCGGACTACCAAGACCTGGGCCTCATCTGGCAAGGCGCTTCCCCCGAGGACGGGAGCCAGGTGGTGGTGATCGACGGGCCTCCCACGGGCGGGCCGGTCTTCGACGGGGGTCACGACGCCGCCGAGTTCGCCCCTGAGTTCCACCCCGGCGAGCTCTACGAGATCGCAAAGAAGCTCTACGACAAGGCCAAGTAGGCCATGCCCTAGCCTTCCCAGCCGGGCCCTCGGGCCCGGCTGGGGTTAAGTACCCGCACGCAAAGGTTGCCCCACCGGCCAAAGCCAAAGTGGCGTGCTCATGGCCTCTTTGGGGCCCCCGTCGTGGCTTGCGCCACGACGGGGTACTTAGGTAGCCCCGTAGCGTCCCCCAGGCAGGGCCTGGGCCAGCCCCTTGAGCTCCAAGAGGGTGAGGAGGGAAAGCACCCGCTCCGGGGGAAGCCCTAGGGCCTGGGCCAGGTCCTCAGGGAGGGCCTCCCCTTGGCGGAGGAGGGCGTAAAGCCTTTCCTCCTCTCCGGAAAGCGCCACCGCCTCCTTGGGCTTCCCGGAAAACCCTAAGTAGGAGAGCACGTCCTCTGCGGAAAGCACCGGGTAGGCCCCGTCCTGGATGAGGCGGTTGGTCCCCAAGGAGCCCGGGTCCGTGGGGCGGCCCGGCACCGCCAAGACCTCTTTGCCCAGCTCCAGGGCGTAGCGGGCGGTGATGAGGGCCCCCGAGGCCAGGGGGGCCTCCACCACGATCACCGCCCGCACCAGGCCGGCGATGAGGCGGTTTCTTCGGGGGAAGAACTCCGGCTTAGGCTCGGTACCGAAGGGGAACTCGGAAAGGAGGTCCATCCGCCCGGCCAAAGGGCGGTGCTCCGGGGGGTACACCCGGTCCAGGGCGCTCCCCAAGACCCCCAGGGTGCGCCCGCCCCCCTCGAGGGCCCCCAGGTGGGCCTCCCGGTCGATCCCCCGGGCCAGCCCCGAAACCACGCAAAGCCCGGCCTCGGCCAGCTCCCGGGCCAGCCTGCGAGCGAAGGCCAGGGCCCAGGAAGAGGCTCGACGGGTGCCCACCAGGGCCACCGCCTTCCCTTCTTCCGGCAGCTCCCCCTTCAGGTAAAGATGGGTGGGCGGCTGGGGAAGCCGCCTAAGCCCCTCAGGAAAACCCTCTTCCCAAAGACCCAAGATCCGCATTCCCAAAGCCGCTGCCCGCTTCCTTTCCGCCCGGGCCCGCTCCTCGGCCTGGGAAAGCCCAGCCGCAGCCTGGGGAAAACGCTCCCTCAGCGCCACCAGGGGATCCTCCGCCGCCAGTAGCTCCAAAAGCCGCTTGGGACCGACGCCCGGCAGAAGGGCTAGGGCCAGAGGGTCCACGCCGTGGAGTATACTGGAAAGCCTGGAAGGTCCCGCCCCCCGCCTTCGGCGAGTCCCAAGGGGCCGGGACTACCTGAAGCCATGGAAGAGAAGACGTACTCCGGATTTGTGGCCATCGTGGGCAAGCCCAACGTGGGCAAGTCCACCCTGCTCAACAACCTCCTGGGGGTGAAGGTGGCCCCCATTAGCCCCAGGCCCCAGACCACCCGCAAGCGCCTTAGGGGCATCCTCACCGAGGGGAACCGCCAGATCGTCTTCGTGGACACCCCAGGCCTCCACAAGCCCGTGGACGCCCTGGGGGAGTTCATGGACCAGGAGGTCTACGAGGCCCTGTCTGACGTGAACGCGGTGGTCTGGGTGGTGGACCTCCGCCACCCCCCCACCCCGGAGGACGAGCTGGTGGCCAAGGCCCTCAAGCCCCTGGTGGGGAAGGTGCCCATCCTCCTGGTGGGCAACAAGCTGGATGCTGCCAAATACCCCGAGGAGGCCCTCAAGGCCTACCACGCCCTCCTGCCCGAGGCTGAGGCCAGGATGCTTTCCGCCCTGGACGAACGCCAGGTGGCCGGGCTCAAGGCGGAACTCCTGGCCCTTCTCCCCGAAGGCCCCTTCTTCTACCCCGAGGACTTCGCCAAAAGCGACCAGGACTTCGGGGAGTGGGTGGCGGAGATCATCCGGGAGGAGGCCATGAAGCGCCTCTGGCACGAGGTGCCCTACGCGGTGGCCGTAAAAACCGAAGAGGTGGCGGAACGGGAAAACGGCGTCCTGTACATCAAGGCCCTCCTCTACGTGGAGCGCCCCTCCCAGAAGGCCATCGTCATCGGGGAGGGGGGAAGGAAGCTCAAGGAGATCGGCCAGGCGGCCAGGAAGCAGCTGGAGATCTTCCTGAACCGCAAGATCTACCTGGACCTCTTGGTCAAGGTCTACCCCGACTGGCGCAAGGACCCCGAGGCCCTGCGGGAGCTGGGCTACCGATCCTCCATCGGGTGAGGAAGAGCATTCCCCTGGGGGCCTTTTCCGGTTAGCATACCCATATGCCCTGGCTCCTTCCTCGAGGCATCGCCCCCCTTCACGAAAAGGCCCTGGACCGTTTCATCGGGGCTTTGGTGGAGAAGCTTTCCGACCCCAGCGTGGACCGGAACGCCTTGGTGAGAGAGGAACTTGCCCGCCTCCTCCACGGCCGGCCCTATGCGGAACTCCTGGAGCTAAACCCCCTGGCCGCCATGGGCCTGGACCCCGAGGGCATCACCTTCGAGGCGGAGTACTACGCCGCCACCGACCAGGAAAAGTTCCAAAAGGTCAAACCCCTCCTTTGGTTCTGGAAGGTTTTGGACCTCACCCCCATCGGCCAGTCCGTGCACTCCGGGGTGGCCATCCGCCGGGCCTTAGCCCCCTTCATCTTCAAGCGGGTGGGGAAAAACCCCAAGTTCTTCCAGAACGTGGAGTTTTCCGTGGGGTACAACCTGGAGCTAGGGGACGACGTGGTGGTCCACCGCTACGTGCTCTTGGATGACATCGGGGGCATAAAAATCGGGGACCGCACCTCCCTTTCCGATTACGTGAACGTCTACAGCCACACCCACCACGTCCTGGCCTCCCCCGACGTGACCCTTAAAGAGACCATCATCGGCAGCGGGGTGCGCATCACCTACCACGCCACGGTCCTGGCCGGGGTGCGCATCGGGGACGACGCCATGGTGGGCACGGGGGCCATCGTCACCAAGGACGTGCCGCCCCACGCCATCGCCCTGGGTATCCCCGCCCGGCCGGTGCGCTTCAAGGTCCGCCACGACTGCCCCTACTGCCGCAAGGGGGAGCCCCACCCCTCGGACCTCATTCCCAAGGCCCCCGACCGCAAGGGCAACCCCGACTACCCCGACTTCCTCCCCCCGGGCTTCGGCACGCGGGAGGCCTAGGCCATGTGGACCAAGGAGGAGCTGGACCGCTACCACCGCCAGATGATCCTGCCCCAGGTGGGCCCCGAGGGACAGGAGCGGCTGAAGCGCGCTTCCGTGGTGGTGGTGGGGGCCGGGGGCCTAGGGGTGCCGGTCCTACAGTACCTGGTGGCCGCCGGGGTAGGACGGGTGGGCATCGTGGAGATGGACCGGGTGGAGCTCTCCAACCTCCACCGCCAGGTGCTCTACGCCACGGGGGATGTGGGCAAACCCAAGGCCCTGGCCGCCAAGGAGCGCCTCTTAGCCCTGAACCCTTTGGTGAAGATCGACGCCTATCCGGTGCGCCTCACCTCGGAAAACGCCCTGGAGATCCTGAGGCCTTACGATCTGGTGGTGGACGCCTCTGACAACTTCCCCACCCGTTATTTGGTGAACGACGCCTGCGTGCTCCTGAGGAAGCCCCTGGTCTACGGGGCCATCTACCAGTTTGACGGCCAGGTGGCGGTCTTCCACCACCTTACCCCCGAGGGGGAGATGGGCCCCTGCTACCGCTGCCTCTTCCCCAAGCCTCCCCCCCCGGGAAGCGTGCCCTCCTGCGCTGAGGCCGGGGTCTTCGGGGTCTTGCCGGCGGTGGTGGGCAGCCTCATGGCGGCGGAGGCCCTCAAGGTGCTTTTGGGGATCGGGAAACCCTTGGCTGGGGCCCTGCTCCTCTACGACGCCCTGGAGGGCCAGTTCCGCAAGCTCTCCCTGCGTCGGAACCCCGCCTGTCCAGTGTGCGGCGACCACCCTACCCAGCAGGAGCTGATAGACTACGAGGCCTTCTGCGGCCTTTGATGGCGTACAGCCCCAGGGAAGCCATCTCCCCAAAAAGAAAACCGGGGGCAAGCCCCCGGCGTGCTTACGGTGCCCTTCTAAGTACCCCGTCGTGGCTTGCGCCGTGCCGGGGGCCCCAAAGAGGCGACAACCAAGCCGCTTTGGCTTTAGCCAATGGGGCAGCCTTTGTGCGCGGGCGCTTAGGCCCGGGCCTCGAGGGGCACGTAGGGCACGTCCAGCTCCCCGGTATACTTGGCATCCGGCCTGAGAAGGCGGTTATCCATAGCCTTGTACTCCAGGATGTGTCCCACCCAACCGGAGATGCGGGCCACGGCGAAGATGGGGGTGAAGAACTCCAGGCCGAAGCCCAGGTCGGAGTAGACCACGCCGGAGTAAAAGTCCACGTTGGGGTAGATGCCCCTGGGGTTCAGGACCTTGCCTGCCTCCTCCTCCACGACCTTGAGGATCTGGTACTCGGTGGAGTGGCCGTGCTTTTCCGCCACCAGCCGGGCTAGGCGCTCCAGCACCCCGGCCCGGGGGTCGAAGGCCTTGTAGACCCGGTGGCCCATGCCCATGATGCGCTCCTTCTTGGCCAGCTTCTCCCGCACCCACTCCCGGGCCCTCTCAGGGGTGCCGATCTCCCGGATCATCTTCATCACCGCCTCGTTGGCCCCCCCGTGGCGCGGCCCCTTCAAGGAAGCCACAGCGGCGGTGATGGCCGAGTAGAGGTCGGTTTCCGTGGAAAAGGCGGCAATGGCGGTGAAGGTGCTGGCGTTGAAGCCGTGCTCCGCGTGCAGAATAAGGGCGGCGTCCATGAGGCGTTCCTGCTCCTTGGAGGGCTCCACGCCGTTCGCCATGTAGAGGAAGTTGGCCGCATGGGAGAGGTCCTCCCGGGGCGGAATGGGCTCTTTACCCTCCCTGAGGCGCTTGTTGGCGGCCACGATGGTGGCGAACTTGGCGATGAGGTCAAGGCCTTTCTGGTAAAGGGCCTCTTGGGAAATCTCCCCCTCGGTGGGGTCCAGCATCCCCAGCTCGGAAACCGCCGTGCGCAGGAAGCTCATGGGATGGGCCGAGAGGGGATAGCGGCGGAAGGATTCCAGGAGATGCTCGGGCAAGGCCCGTCGCCTAGCCAGCTCCTGCTTGAACCCCTCGAGCTCCTCCCGTTTGGGAAGTCTCCCATGTAGCAGGAGAAAGGTGGTTTCCTCAAAGGTGCTCTTCTCCGCCAGCTCCTGGATGGGGATCCCGTAGTAGTAAAGGCGGCCTGCCTCCCCGTCGATGAAGCACATCCGGCTTTCCGTAAAGAGCACGCCTTCCAAACCCCTTGCCACTTCCATACGCTCCTCCTTTTTTCGCACCCCAAGGGTGCTTCCTCGCCCATCATACCAGGGGGATCGGGTCCCGCTGGGCTATCCCGCTGGGCTATGGCAGCTAGAGGGCATCCTCCTGCAGGACCAGGGTCTTTAGATAAAGGCTTTCCGGCACGTGCAGGCTCCAGGGATGGTCCTTGGGCTGGTGGGTGAGGCCGTGCACCCTCAGGCGCATTCCCCGGTCGGCGGCCGCCCGCCGGGCCACCTCCAAAAGGTCCTCCGCCTTAAGGTAATAGCTGCAGGTGGAAAGCCAGAGGTACCCCTCGGGCGCAAGGAGCCGCAAGGCTTCCCGCAAAAGGTCCACCAGGTGCCGCTTCATGGGGGGAATCTCCTCCGGGCGCTTCACCAAGGTAGGAGGGTCCAGGAGGATGTGATCGAAGGACCCTTGAAGGCCCCTAAGCACCTCCAAGGCCTCCCCATGGCGGATGTCCACCTTTAGGCCCATCCTCAAGGCCACCTGGTCCAGGATGGCCAGGGCCTCGAGGTCCTTGTCCACCGCCAGGGCGTAGGCCCCCTTGCGGGCGGCGCGGAGGGCGAAGGCCCCCACGTAGCTGTACACGTCCAGCACCCGCTCCCCTGGGCGCACCATGGACTCAAAGAGCCGGCGGTTTTCCCGCTGGTCCAGGTAGAACCCCGTCTTTTGGGCCAGGGCCAGGGGAATGGGAAAGCGGAGGCCATCCTCCTCCACCTCCAAGATGGGGGGCACCTCCCCCCACACCACCCCCACCCGCCCGGGAAGCCCCTCCTGCCTCCTGGCCTCCATGTCGCTCCGCTCGTAAACCCCCTTGGGGCCCACCGCGTCTAGGAGGGCAGGAAACCAGACCTCCCTTAAAGCCTCCATCCCCCGGGTGCGCACCTGGAGAACCAGGACCTCTCCAAACCGGTCCACCACCAGGCCGGGGAGGCCATCCGCTTCTCCATGCACCAAGCGGTAGCTTTGGCCCAACCCCTCCCTTTTCCGCAAGGCTCGCCGGAAGCGGGCCAGAAAAAAGGCGCGATCCAAGGGGCCGGGGTCAAAGCGGTAAGCCCGGAAGGGGATGCGGGAATCCGGGTCCAGGTAGCCCACCGCCAAAAAGCTGCCATCGGCGGCCACCGCCTCCGCTACTCCCGCCTGGGAGGGCATCTCCTCCAGCTCGTCCCGGTAGAGGTTGGGGTAGAAGTTTCGGACCTTCCTCTCCTTTCCCGGCTTAACCAGCACCCTCAGCACGGGCTCAGCATACCCTTGTGCTACCTTGGAACCATGAACCGAAAGCGTTGGCTAGCCCTTCTCCTCTTCGTAATGGTGGTCTTTCTCGTGGTAGGCCTAGGGCGCCTCATCCAACCTCGAGAGGCCGGCCATCCCTGGCAGGAAACCACCCTGTACGGCCGGGGTGAAAAAGTCGTTCTCCTGGAGGTAGTGGGCAGCATCCCCACAGGGAAGGAACTCGAGAACCTCCTTTCCAAGATCCGCCAGGCCCGGGAGGATCCGGGCATCCGGGCCGCGGTCCTCTTCGTGGATAGCCCTGGGGGTAGCGTCACCGAAACCGAGGCCATCCACCGCGCCCTGAAGGGCCTAGCCCGGGACAAGCCCCTGGTGGCTGCCTTCGGCACCGTGGCCGCCAGCGGCGGCTACTACGTGGCCACCGCCGCACGGGAAATCTTTACCCCCGCTACAGCCATCACCGGCTCCATTGGGGTCATCGCCGCCCTTCCCCAGGTCCAGGGTTTACTGGCCAAGCTGGGCGTTCAAGTGGAAGTCCTTAAGGAAGGCCGGCTCAAGGATATGGGCTCCGGCCTCCGGCCCCTTACCCCGGAGGAGCGAACCCTCATCCAGGGCTACATGCGCGAGGCGTACGAGCTTTTCGTGGCCAGGGTTGCGGAGGGAAGGCACCTTCCCAAGGACAAGGTACGGCAGCTGGCCGATGGCCGCATCTACTCGGGAACCCAGGCCATCGCCCTCGGGCTTGCAGACCGGGAAGGCTACCTGGAAGACGCCGCTAAGCGCGCCGCGGAGCTGGCCGGTCTGGAGGAGTTCCGCCTGGTGCGCTATGTGAAACCTAAAGGCCTGCTGGACGGACTTCTGGGCGAGGGGTTTCCCCTGGGTCTCTCCTCGGAAACCGAGCAGCTAATTTCCCTACTCGGCCAGAACCGGTTGCGCCTCGAGTACCGCTACCTGGGAGGAGGGTTATGGTGATCGCTAGCCCCTGGCGCAGGCTCATGGCCTCCCTTATTGACGGGCTCATCCTGGTTCCCCTGAGCTTCCTCCTAATGGCCCTGGCCGGGATAAACCCCCTGGCGCAAACCACCACCTTCGTCCAGGATCTCCTCTTCAACTGGATACCCAGCTGGGCCTACTACGTGATCTTCACCGCATTATATGGGGCAACCCCGGGAAAGATGGCCCTGGGCCTCAAGGTGGTCCGCACGGACGGCCAGCCCGTGGACTGGCTCACCGCCTTCGTCCGCGAGGTCCCCGGCAAAACCCTGGCCGCCCTACCCCTTCTTCTGGGCTACCTCTGGGCCTTCTTCCACCCCAAGCGCCAAGCCTGGCATGACCTCATCGCCGACACCCTGGTGGTGCGCCCAGGCCAGGCCCATGCACTACCAGTTAAGTCCTCTACACATTGAACCCGAACATGCGCATCATGCGCTTGCCTTCCTCGGTCATCCTGGCTGGGGTCCAGGGAGGGGTCCAGACGAACTCCACATTCACCCCCTGCACCCCGGGAAGGCGCATCACCGCCATTTCCGCATCCGCCTTCACCATATCCTGGGCGGGACAGCCGATGGCGGTAAGGGTCATGGTAAGGTCCACCACCCCGTTTTCGTGGATCTCCACATCGTAAACCAAGCCCAGGTCCACGATGTTGACGGGGATTTCCGGGTCGTAGACCACCTTCAAGGCCTCGAGGACCTGTTCCTTGGTGGGCAGACCCTCTTTGCCCCCCGCCTGGTTCGCATTCCCCTCTTGCAAGCCAGCCTGCCCCTCGGGCAAACCCTCGCGGTGCCTCTCGTCCATGCTTTACAGGATACCCCTTCTCCCAGCACCCCGCCCGCCCGGCCTCACCATCTCCCCAAAAGGCTTCCTGGTCCTGGCAAAAACGCCGCGGGTGTGGCATAATGTCCCCCGGTTGGGGAGTAGCCCCAAGGCCAGCCTTCCGTCAAGACGGGCGCGGACCCCGGGAGGCTGGGGGCAGAAAGCCCGGGCAAGACCACCGCTTAAGCGGTGGTCTTTATCTTTTGGGAGGTGTGCATGGAAACCAGTGCCCTCTCGGTGATCCTAATCCTGGTGGCCCTCGAGGTCATCTTGTCCGCCGACAACGCCCTGATCCTGGGGGTCATCGTCCAAAGGCTACCCGTCCACCTCAGGCGTAGGGCCCTCTTTTACGGCATCCTGGGAGCTTATGTGCTCAGGGGTCTCGCCCTCCTCTTCGCCGCCTTGGTCATCAAGCTCTGGTGGGTCCAGGTGCTGGGGGCTGCCTATCTGCTTTACGTGGCCCTGAAGCACTTCCTCAGACCCCAGGAGGCCCATGCTCCACCTCCCCTCGAGGTGAGCGCCGCGCACTTTTGGAAAACGGTGGCCCAGGTAGAACTCATGGACCTGGCCTTCGCCGTGGACTCGGTGCTGGTGGCCGTGGCCCTCTCGGATAAGCTCTGGGTCATCTACACCGGGGTCTTCCTGGGCATCCTGGCCCTCCGGATGCTGGCCAGCCTGGTGGTCACCCTCCTGGACCGGTACCCCCGCTTCAAGCACCTGGCCTACGCGGTGGTGGGCCTAGCGGGGGTGAAGCTCTTGGTGGGTGGCTGGGACAAGCTGGCCAAGGAAGCCCTCCACCGCCCCGAGCTGGCGGTGGGCCTGGACAAGGAAGCCTTCAGCCTCCTCATCCTGGGGGTGCTCCTTTTGGGGAGCGTGTGGGCGCTGCGCAAACCCGCAGCCCAGCCCTCCTAAACGTACTTCTCCCCCCGGACCACCCAGACGTTCTCCACGTAGGCGATGACGGCGTAGTGGGGAAAGTAAGCCTCTTGCAGCCGGGCGAGGATCTTCAGGGCCACCTCCTCGGGAACGATGGTTTCCAGGCGGATGTTCTGCCCCTCCCAGTCCACGCTCCGCATGCCCCTCGAGCCCTCCCCCCGGGCGGGGACGATGGTGTACCCCTTGGCCCCCAGGCGCTTGACCTCCTCCACCAGCTTTTTCTCCAGCAGGCTTTCCGCCACGATGGTGACCAGCTTCAAAGGCACCAGGTCCATCCTTACCCCCCAATCCACTTGGCCATGGCGTGGTACACGGGAATGCCCAAGACCAGGTTAAAGGGAAAGGTCACCGCCAGGCTGGCGGTGAGGTACAGGCTGGGGTTGGCCTCGGGCAAGGCGATGCGCACCGCCGCTGGAGCGGCGATGTAGCTGGCGCTGGCGCTCATGGCCCCAAGCACGGTGGCCCCGCCCGGGGAAAGCCCTGCCAGGTGCCCCACCCAAACCCCCAAGGCGCCGTGGAGGAGGGGAAGGAGGGTGCCGAAGAGGAGCAGGCGCAAGCCCACCTGCCTCAGGTCGGCGAAGCGGGAAGCCGCCACCATACCCAGGTCCAGGAGGAAGAGGGTGAGGGCCCCGTAGAAAGGGTCCACGAAAAAGGGTTTCACCCGCTCCATCCCCACCTCCCCCGAAAGGGCGCCGATGAGAAGCCCCCCTAGGAGGAGGACCACGCTCCTCCCCGTGAGCACCTCGCGGAAGGCCTCCCCCAGACTTCCCCCGCCCCGCTTGGCGAGGAGCAGGGCCAAGACGATGCCCGGCACCTCCAGAAGGGCCACCAGGGTGGGGAGGAACCCCTCGGGCGGGTGGCCCACCCCCTGGGCGAAGGTGAAGGCGGCGAGGAAGGTGACCGCGGAAACCGAGCCGTAGTGGGCGGCCAAGGCCCCCGCGTTCACCCGGTCCACCCCGAGGAGGCGGCGGGCCGCCAGGTAGCCGGAAAGGGAACGGGCCAGGCCCAGGAACAGGGTGGCCGCTAGGGGCAGGAGAAGGACCCCCCAAGGGGTCTTGGAGAGCTCCACTCCCCCCTTGAAGCCGATGGCGAAGAGGAGGTAGATGGAAAGGGCCGTGTACAGGGCCTCGGGGAAGGCCAGGTCGCTCTTCAGGAGGCGGGCCGCCACCCCCAGGGCGAAGGCCAGGACCATGGGGGAAAGGAGGTTGAGCCTCAGGAGCTCCAGGGCGTCCATGCCCCGCCTTCTACCACGGGGAAGGGGGCTTGGTACAATCCGGTACGATGCGGCCTTTGGTGGGCATCATCATGGGCTCAAGGTCAGATTGGGAAACCCTGCGCCACGCGGCGGAGACCCTCGAGGCCCTGGGGGTGCCCTACGAGGTGCGCGTGGTCTCCGCCCACCGCACCCCGGACCTGATGGCGGAGTACGCCAAGACCGCCAAGGAGCGGGGGCTTATGGTGATCATCGCTGGAGCCGGCGGGGCGGCCCACCTCCCCGGCATGACCGCCGCCTACACCCCCTTGCCCGTGCTGGGGGTGCCGGTGGAGAGCCAGGCCTTAAAGGGGCTGGATTCCCTCCTCTCCATTGTGCAGATGCCCGCGGGGGTCCCTGTGGGTACCCTGGCCATCGGCAAGGCGGGGGCGGTGAACGCCGCCCTCTTGGCCGCCAGCATCGTGGGGCTTTCCCACCCCGAGGTGATGGAGCGCCTGCAGGCCTACCGCCAGGCCCAGACCGAGGCCGTCCTGGCCCACCCCGACCCCCGGGAGGAAGGATGAGGATAGGCATCCTGGGCGGGGGCCAGCTGGGGCGGATGCTGGCCCTTTCGGGCTACCCCTTGGGCCTTTCCTTCCGCTTCCTGGACCCAAGCCCTGAGGCCTGCGCCGGAGGGGTGGGGGAGCTGGTGGTGGGAGACTACCTGGACGGGGAGGCCCTCGCCCGCTTCGCCGAGGGGCTGGACCTGGTCACCTACGAGTTTGAGAACGTGCCCGTGGAGGCGGCGCGGAGGCTTGCGGAAAAGCTCCCCGTCTACCCGCCCCCCAAGGCCCTGGAGATCGCCCAGGACCGCCTGGCGGAGAAATCCTTCATGCAGGGCCTGGGGATGCCCACCCCCCCCTTCCGCAGGGTGGACACCCTAGAGGAGCTCCGCGAGGGCCTGGCGGGGGTGGGCCTTCCCGCCCTCCTCAAGACGCGGCGGGGGGGGTACGACGGCAGGGGGCAGGCCCTGGTGCATTCCCCGGAAGAGGCGGAAAGGGCCTTCCACGCCTTGGGGGGCCAGGGGCTCATCCTCGAGGGCTTCGTCCCCTTCCACCGGGAGGTCTCCCTCCTGGCGGTGCGGGGCCTGGGGGGGGAGGTGGCCTTCTACCCCCTGGTGGAAAACCGCCACCAGGGGGGGATCCTCCGCCTCTCCCTCGCCCCAGCCCCAGGGGTTTCCCCCACCCTGCAGCAGAAGGCAGAAGCCTACGCCAGGAAGGCCATGGAGGCCCTAGGCTACGTGGGCGTCCTGGCCCTGGAGCTCTTCCAGGTGGGGGAGGAGCTCCTCTTCAACGAGATGGCCCCCCGGGTGCACAACTCCGGCCACTGGACGATAGAAGGGGCGGAGACAAGCCAGTTTGAGAACCACCTCCGGGCCCTTCTCGGCCTCCCCTTGGGCTCCACCGCCCCCAGGGGCCATAGCGCCATGGCCAACCTCATCGGGGTCAAGCCCGATTTCCGGGAGGCCCTGGCCCTCCCCGGCCTCCACCTCCACTGGTACGGCAAGGCGGTGCGCCCGGGGCGCAAGGTGGGGCATATCACCCTGCGGCGGGACACCTGGGAGGACCTCGCCCAGGACCTTCCCCACCTCCTCGCCTTGGCCCAGGCTCCCGAACCGGTATAATCCCCCTGTCCCCTGCGGGAGCGGGAAGGAGGCAGGCTATGGACCGGAACGCTCGGCTCAAAGAGGTGGTGCGCGCGGCCAAGGAACACCCCGTCTACCGAGAGAAGTTCAAGGAAGTCCACCCGGAGGAGGTCACCCTGGAAAACCTGGGGGAGCTCCCCCTCACCACCCGCGAGGAGTGGGTGGCCTACCTCAAGGAAAACCCCAGGCCCCCGGAGGGAGCGAGCCTCATGCACCTCACCCCAAGCCCCCTCATGGGCTGGATGCCCGAGTACCTCTCACAGGAGGACCTCCGCTATCAGGCGGAGGCCCTGGCGGAACACTACCGCCGCCTGGGCCTGGTGGGCAAGAAGGTGCTGGTGGCCTTCAGCTACCACGTCTTCGCCGGGGGATGGCTCTTCCACCAGGCCCTGTGGCGCGCCGGGAACCTGGTCTTCCCCCACGGGCCCGGGGAGGCAGCCCGCATCGCGGAAATCGGCCAGGCCTACGGCTTTGACGTCCTGGTCACCAACCCCTCCTTCGCCCTCAAGGTGGGCCAGGCGGGGGGGCGGTTCGCCCTCCTCCTGGCCGGGGGGGAGCCCTTCACCTCGGTGCCCGGCTTCCGGGAGAAGGTGGAGGCCGTCCTCGGGGGTGTGGCCCTGGACGCCTACGGCACCAGCGAGCTGGGCATCGTGGCCGGGGAGCGGTTGGAGAAGGACGGGCTTTGGGAGATCCCCGAGATGGCGGTCCTCGAGGTCCTGGACCCGGAGACCTTAAAGCCCGTCCCCGACGGGGAAAAAGGGGAGTTGGTGGTGACGGCCCTAAGCCGCACCCTCATGCCCATGGTGCGCTTCCGCACCGGAGACCTGGCCATCGCTGAGAGGCGGGAAGGGCTCACCGTTTTGCCCAGAGGGGTCTTTGGCCGGACGGACCAGATGGTGAAGGTGAAGGGGGTCAAGCTCTACCCCACGGAGCTCGCCCCCATCCTGGGGGGCTTCGGCCTGGACCCCAAGGGCTTCCAGGTGGTGCTGGAGAGGAAGCTGGAGGGCACGGACAAGCTGGTCCTCCGCCTCAAGGCGGAAAAGGTGCCCCCGGGCCTCATGGAGGCCATCCAGAGGGCCACGGGCCTGAAGGTGGACGAGGTGGAACTGGTGGGTGAGCTGGAAGGCGGCCTGGTGGTGGACCGGCGCTTCTAAACCACCCCACCTGGGCAAGAACCCAGGTGGAGACCCCAGTATATCCCTTCTCCAAGGGATGTTCCCGGGCACCCATGGAGGGCGGTACGGCGAGAAAGAGCACAAGGCCATCCTTGTGAGGCCACTTGTTATATTCTTCTCATAACCCCGGGGTATACTCCCCCCAAAGCAACGGGGCCCTTGCGGTATAGTAAGGGCAAACCCTGTGCCTTGTGGGAAGGAGGCAAGATGCGGTTTTTCGTGGTGGGGGACGTTTCCGTGGACCTGCTTTTCTTCGTGGAGCGCATACCGGAACCTGGGGAGGAGGTTCCTTCCCGCCGTGCCCTGATGAAACCGGGGGGCGCCGGGGCCACCCTGGCGGCACAGCTAGCGAGCCTAGGCCACCGGGTCTACCTGGCGGGCCGGGTGGGGCAGGATCCCTTCGCGGAGCTGGCCCTTTCCCGGGTGCGGGAGGTGGGGGTGGACCTGAGGCACCTTCAGGAGGACCCCGACCACACCACCAGTTCCGTGCTGATCCTCTTGGTGCCCGGGGGGGAAAGGGCCATGGTGAGCGCCGAGGGGGCAAGCCGTTACCTGGATCCCTCCCTCTTCAAGCCCCGCTACCTGGACCAGGCGGACGCCGTGGTCCTCTCCGCCTACGCCCTGGTGGGAGGCCCTAGCCGCAGCTACGCGGTGGAGGTCCTCGAGGCCGCCCGGAAACGGGAGATGCCCATCTTCGCCGACCTGGGAACCGGGGCGGTACGGGTGGCGGGCAGGGAGCTTTTAAGGTATCTACGGGGTGTAAGCTGGCTTCTCATGAACCAAACGGAGCTTCTGACCCTGGCAGAGGCCTCCTCCCTTTCCGAAGGGGTGGCCCGCCTCCGGGAAGAGGGGTTCCACCACTTGGCCATCAAGGTGGGGGCCATGGGGTCCATCGTGGTCACTCCCGAAGGGGAGGAACTCATCGAACCCTTCCCCGTGGAGGACATCGTGGATTCCACGGGATCCGGGGACGCCTATACCGCCGCCTTCGCCCACGCCATCCTGAGCGGGAAAAGCCCCCTGGAGGCGGGCAGGCTGGCCAACCTGGCCGGGGCCTTGGCCGCCACCGCCATCGGCGCCCAGGGCAGGCTCATCCGGCTAGAGGACCTGGAAGTAGCGGTGGGCCAGGGCTAAAAAGGCCAAGCCCGCCTTCCCGCTCTTTTCCGGGTGGAACTGGGGGGCCAGGAGGTTTTCCTTGGCCAACAAGGCGGTGAAGGGGGTGCCCTCGTACTCCCCTTGGCCCAGGGAGTGGGGGGTGAGGGGGCCGTAGTAGGAGTTGGCGAAGTAGAAGTGCCGTCCGGAAAGCTCCGCAAAGGGGCCGCCGAAGGCCACCTGGTTCCAACCCATCTGTGGCACCCGTCCCCGGGGAAAGCGCCGCACGGTGCCCGCCACCAGGCCCAGGCCCCTAACCCCAGGGGCTTCCTCGCTTGCCTCGTAAAGCACCTGCATGCCCACGCAGATGCCCAGGAAGGGAAGGCCCCTTTCCAGGTGGGCCAGGACCCGGTCCACGAACCCGCTATTCCGGAAGGCCTGCATCACCTGACCGAAGTGGCCCTGGCCGGGAAGGACCAGCAGGCTGGCCTCGAGGTGCGCCCGGGGGTCCGAGGAGACGGCGACCCCAAAGCCCGCAACCTCCAACGCCTTGGCAGCACTTCGAAGATTCCCCGAACCGTAGTCGATGAGCAGGGCCTTCATGCCCTAAAGCACCCCCTTGGTGCTGGGAAGATCCTCCCCCGTGATCCGGGTGGCCCGGTGGAGGGCCCGGGCCAGGGCCTTGAAGCTGGCCTCCACCACATGGTGCGCCTCCCTGCCGGAAAGAAGCCGAAGGTGCAGGGTGAGGCGGCCGTGGTTGGCGAGGCCCCTGAGAAACTCCCGGAGGTGGTAGTGGTTCACCCCCCCCGCCTCCCCCACCACGGGCCACTCCTCCGGACGGTACTCCAGGTGGGGACGGCCCGAGAGGTCCAAGACGCAAAGCACCAGGGTTTCGTCCATGGGGGCAAAGGCCTCGGCGTAGCGCTCAAGGCCCCTTCCCTCCCCCAACGCCTCCTTCAGGGCCTGGCCCAGGGCGATGCCCACATCCTCCACCAGGTGGTGCACGTCCACCTCGAGGTCCCCTTTGGCCTCCACCTCCAGGAGGAAGCGCCCGTGGCGCTGGAGCTGGAGGAGCATGTGGTCCAGGAAGGGCAGCCCCGTGACCACCTTTCCCCCCACGGGCCCGTCCAAGCCCAAGCGCACCCGGACCCAGGTCTCCGCCGTGGCCCTTTCCACCAAAGCCTCACGCATACGCCACCTCAAAGGCCGCCCGCAAGAAGGCGTCCATCTCCTCCTTAAGCCCGACGGTCACCCGCAAGCACCCCTCAAGCCCCGGGTAGCGGTCCTGCCGCCGCACCAAGATCCCTTGGGCCAGGAGGTGGCGGAAGGCCGCCTCCGCGTCCGGGGTGCGCACCAGGAGGAAGTTGGTGTGGCTGGGGTAGGGCCGCCAGATGGGGTGGGCCAAAAGAGCCCGGTACACCCTTTCCCGCTCGGCCCGCACATGGGCCGCCACCTCCGCCACATAGCCGGGGTTTTCCAGCACCACCTCCAGGATGGCCCCGGTGTGGGCGGGGAGGACGAAGGGGGGGAGCACCTCCCGCACCACCTGGGCCACCTCGGGGGCGGCCAAGAGGTACCCCGCCCTCACCCCTCCCAAGGCAAAGGCCTTGGAGAAGGTGCGCAGGAAGGCCACGTGGGGGTTTTCCCGCCCCAGGGGGCTAAAGTCGGTGCCGGCAAACTCCCGGTAGGCCTCGTCCACCAGCAAAAGCCCCCCCACCTCCTGGGCCCTTTGGGCCAGGGCCCGGAGGGCCTCCTCGGGGTAGAGGGTGCCCGTGGGGGCATGGGGGTTGGGGAGGAAAAGGACCCCGCCCCGGAAGGCCTGGAGGAGCTCCTCCAAGGGCAGGGCAAACCCCTCCCCCAAGGGCACCGCCCGGTAGGGGGTGCCCGCCATCCTGGCGGCGTGGGCGTAGTGGGGGAAGGAGGGCGAGAGGTCCAGGACCTCCTCCGCCGCCAGGCTCAGGGCCAGGATAAGGAGGTTGGACCCAGGGGCCAGGACGATGCCCTCCTCCGGCCAGCCCGTGAGGGTAGCGAGCTTCCTCCGCAGGCCCTCTGCGTGGATCTCCGGGTAGCGGTTCCAAGGAAGCCGGGCCATGCGGCGCAGGGCCTCCTCCTTGAGGGGTTCGGGCAAGTCAAAGGGGCTTTCGTTCTGGTCCAGCTTCACCGGGGCCTCCACCTTTTGGTAGGGGTAGGGGGTGAGGCCCTGAAGGTGCGCCTTGAAGGCCCGCATACCCTGGAGTATAGCCCGGTGCCGGTAAACTGGAGGGGTGAACCGGGCCAAGGACTGGCTCCTCCAAGCGGAGAAGGACCTGGAGATGGCCGGGATCGCCCGGGAGGCGGGAAGGCACGAGTGGGCCTGCTTCGCCGCCCAGCAGGCCGCGGAGAAAGCGGTCAAGGCCCTCCACCTCCACTTGGGCCAGGAGGCCTGGGGGCACCTCATCGCCCGGCTTCTCCGGGAGCTACCCCTAGAGGTTCCTCAGGAGCTGGTGGAAAAGGCGCGGTACCTGGATGGGCTCTACATCCCCACCCGCTACCCCTATGCCTTCCCCGAGGGACCCTCTGCAGAGCACTACGGACCCCTGCAGAGTGAGGAGGCTTTGCGTTATGCCGGTGAGATCCTTGGCTTCGTCCGTGCTCAGATGGCCTAGCCGGGAAGAGGTGGAGGCGGCCCTCCGGGCCTGGCTCCAGCGCCACCCCATCCCCGGCCTCCTGGCGCTAGGCTACTTCGGCTCCTACGCCCGGGGGGACCACGGGGTGGGGAGCGACCTAGACCTGGTCCTGGTGGTAAAGGCCGCGGACCTTCCCCCTTGGCAAAGGGCCGCCCAGCTACCTCTGGAGGAGCTTCCCGTACCTGCGGAAGCCTTGGTCTACACCCTGGAGGAGTGGCACGCCCTTCCCAGGCTAAGCCCCCGCTTCGCCAGAACCCTAAAGGAGGAAACCCGCTTTCTCTTAGGGGCGGAAGTGGTCGTACCCCCTTCGGGGCACAGGCTTGCCCTGGAGGAAAACCCCCTCCCCCTCCCCCACCCGCCCCGCGCGGAAGAGGGGTAGGCCCGCCGCCTCCGCCCGGGCCAGCACCTGGGCCTCGGCCTCCGGGGGCACCACCAACACCGCCTCAAACTCCTCCCCCCCATAGAGGACGAGCTCCTTGGCGGCTACCTCGTCCCCTGCGAAGGCCAGGACGTCGGGGTAGAAGGGCAGGTCTTCCAAGTCCACCCGCAAGCCCAGCCCCGCCAGCTGCCACAGGGTTTCCGCCAGGCCGTCGGAAGAGTCCAGACCTCCCCGGAGGAGGCCCGCAAGGGCCAAAAGCTCCAGGCGGGGCAGGGGGTAAAAGGCGGCCTCGCGGATTTCCGGGAAGCCCTGCAGGCTACGCCCCCGGTGGTGGGCCCATATGGCCGCCCCCGTCCTGCCCCAGCGGTCCCCGGCCAGGTAGAGGAGGTCCCCCGGAAGGGCCCTACGGGGTAAGGGAACCTCCGCCTGGGCGAAGCCGGAAACGGTGAGGGCCACCTCCTCGCCGGCGTTGGTGTCGCCCCCAAGGAGCACAGCTCCAAGCCGCCCTGCCGCCTCCGCCGCACCCTTGACCAGCTCAAGGACGAAGTCCTCCTCCAAATCCGGGGGCAGAAAAAGCCCCAGGGTGAAGCCCAAGGGCCTTCCCATCTTGCAAAGAAGGTCGGAGGCCGTGGCCGCCACCCCCCGCCATCCCACCTCAAAGGGCCCCATCCCCAGGAGGGCCACTTCCCGGTAGAGAAAACCATCGGTCTTCAAAAGCCAGGCCACCTCCCCCATCCAAACCCCTCCGGCATCATCCCCAGGAGGCAGGGGAGCCCCTGGGGGATAGCCGATGGGGGCAAGCTTCCCAAGAAGCGCCCGCTCGCCCAAGTCCTTAAGCCGCATACGCCCAGGCTAGGGTATCATGGCGGGGTGTGCCGGGTTGACCTTTGCCTTACGCCGGCCCGCGGCCCCCTGATCCTGGTAGAGGTCCTCCCCGCAGGGAGCCTCCTCACCCAGCTCCTGGCCCAAGGAGCCCTGGAGGTCTGGGTGGCCCCAGGGCCCAAGGTGGCCCGCCTTCTGGCCCAGGAACTGGGACAAGGGGTCCTTCTCCTGGGCGAGGTGGAAGGCTTCCCTCCCGAGGGCTTCCACGGCCGGCTTTCCTTGGTGGACTTAGCAAGCACCCCTGTGGCGGGGAAAAAGGCCATCCTGGTGGCTCCCCTCCTCAACGCCAGCCTCCTCCCCGGGGAGGAGGAGGTGTACGTGGCGGGGTTTCGCAACGCCAAGGCGGTCCTGGAAGCCCTTCGCGGCCTAAAGGGGCTGGTGCTCCGACCCTCCGGGGCCCCGGAGCCCCTGCTCTCGGCGGTGGTGGCGGCCGGCTTTTTGCAGAAGCGTCTCTCCCCCGATGGCCCCACCACCCTGGCCACCGCCCTCCTCAAGGCCTTCCCCGATCCCCAGGAGGCCCTCTTCCAAAGCCCGGAGGGCCAGGCCCTTCACAAGGAGGGGCGCACGGAGGAGCTGGCCCGGGCAAGCCTCATCGGGGTGGATCCCGTGGTGCCCAGGCTCTCCGGGGTGCGCTTCTTCCCCAAGGTGGAGTTCGGCCTGACCCAGGACCGCTACGCCCAGAGGTTTGTGGTATGGAACGGGTAGAACTCCTAGGCCTTCCCCTGGACCCTGTGGGGATGGAGGAGGCTCTGGCCCGAATCCAGGGATTCCTAAAGGAGGAAGGCACCCACCAGGTGGTCACCCTGAACCCGGAGATCGCCGTGCGGGCCCAGGAGGACCGGGCCCTCAGGCAAGCCATCCTCGAGGCGGAGCTGGTCACCCCGGACGGAGTGGGCATCCTCTGGGCCGCCAAAAGGCTTTTGGGCCTGGAGCTCAAGGAGAGGGTCACCGGGGTGGACCTCACCCTGGCCCTTCTGCGCTGCTCTCCCGGCATCCGGGTCTACCTCCTGGGGGGCAGGCAGGGGGTGGCGGAGCGGGCGGCCCTCGAGGCCAGGCGGCTCGGGGCGGAGGTGGTAGGGTACCACCACGGCTACTTCCAGGAGGAGGAAGGGGTGGTGGAGGAGATCCGGCAGAAAGCCCCGGACCTCCTCCTGGTGGGCATGGGGGAAAGGCAAGAAACCTTCATCCACCGGCACAAGGCCCACCTGAGGGCCAAGGTGGCCATGGGGGTAGGGGGCACCCTGGACGTGCTGGCCGGCGCGGCCAAGCGCCCCCCGGCCTGGGCGCAACGGCTTGGCCTGGAGTGGCTCCTCCGGGTGGGCCTGGACCCCAAGCGTTGGAAAAGGGCCCCCAGGCTCTTCCGCTTCGCCTATATGGTTCTCAAGGAAAAGCGCTAGAATGCATCCATGGTGACCCCAAGGCGCTTCCTCGCCCTTTTCCTTCTCCTGGGGCTCGGCCTGGCCCAAGGGCTGGTCCTGCCCTTTGAAGGCCCCCAGGGCTTCCGCCTGGCCCAGGCCTTCGCCCAAGGCCTCAAGGCCCCTCCCCCCACCCTCCTGGCCCTTCTCCTTCCCGACCTGCCCTGGCGGAACAGCTACGACCTGACGGGAGGGCTTTACACCCGGGCGGGGGCCCGGCTGGCCCAGGCGGCCACGGGGGCCGAATGGGTCCTCCTGGGCAAACAGGAGGAAGGGAGCCTGAGGCTCTTCCTGGCCCGCGAGGATGGGGTCAAGGAGGGCCTCTTCCGCACGCCCGACCTGGCCTGGCTCTGGCTCCAGGGGGAGGGGCTGGCGCAAAAGTTCAGCTCCCTACCCTACCCCTCCCTCTCCGAGGAGGAGCTCAGGGAACGGGCCCACGGGGTAAACCCCGATCCCCTTCACCAATCGGCCCTGGACCTCAAGGAGGGGCGGGGAAGCGGGCTTTTAGAGGGGATCCTTCCAGAAAAGCTCCTCCTTCTCTGGCAAGGGAAGCTCCCCCCCGCCTATCAGGCCTTCGCCCTCCTCTCCCAGGGCAAGCGGGAGGAAGCCCTTAAGCTGGCAGAAACCCTCCTTAAGGGGGATGTCCTGGAAAAGACCGCTGCAGAACTGGTCTTTAGAACCCTCGAGGACCCCCGCTGGAAGGAAGCGGCCCGCACTCTTGCCCAGGCTTTCCCCGAACTTCCCCTGGCGTGGGAGGAGGTAAGCTTCGCCGCCTTCGCCGAGGGGAAGGGAGAGGAGGCCAGGGACGCCCTGCTGAAGGCCCTCAGGCTCCGGCCGGATTACTGGCTTTACTGGACCAACCTGGGCTGGGCCTATTACCTTGCAGGGGACCTCCCTAGGGCCATCCTGGCCTCGGAGCAGGCGGTGAAGCTCAGGCCCAACGCCACCGCCTATTACAACCTGGGCCTGTTTAAGGCCATTTACGGGGACTTCCTGGGAGCCAAGGCCGCCTACGACCGGGCCCTGAGGCTGGACGAGGGGGAGGACTTCCTCGAGGCCCTAAAGGACCTGGAGGAGCGAACTGAGCCCCTGGCCCTTTTCTTCCGGGCCTACGTGGCGGAACGGGCAGGGCTTCCGGCCAAGGGGCTTTACCAAGCCTTTCTGGAAACCTACCCCCGGCATCCCCTGGCCCAGGCGGCGAGGAGGGCCCTGAACCGGGAAGAAGGGGGGTTGGTTTTGGAGGCGAAGAAGCTGGCCCTGATCCCTGGGGACCTGGAGGCCAGGCCCTTCCACGCCGGGGAAGCGGTCTTCCCCGAGGTCAAGCTCACGGGAAGCCCCTACCTTCCCCGGCACGAGCTGCAAACCCTGCTCTACAAGGAAGGCACCCTGGTGGCCCAGGAGAGGAAGCCTTTGGGCTTCCCTCCCCTCACCGCCGCCCTCGAGGAGGTGGCCCCCGCCGTTACCCTGCCCGAGCCGGGCAGGTACGTGCTGGAGGTGCGCTACGGCGAGGCCCAGGCCCTCATCCCTCTGGAGGTGGGTCCCGAAAGCTTGGCCCGGAGGCTTTATGCCCTGGGCCTCGAGGTGCGGGACCTTTCCGGAAACCTTCTCCTCACCCCCAAGGAAACCCTGGGCCCGGACGGGGACCGGCTTCTTCTGGAAAAAACCCTGGAGGCTCTTAAGGAAGCGGCTCCCTTGGCCACCAGCGCCCGACTCACCACCCCCCTCCCCCAGGGTCCCTATGCGGGGAAGAGCATCCAGGAACTGCTGAAGAACCCTACCTTGGAAATGGTCCGCTCCTTCTTCCAAAAGGTGGTGGAAGCCCCCGAGCTCCTGGCGGATAACGACGTGGTGAACGCCCTGGTGAACTGGCTCCTGGAAAGCCGGTAACGTGGTAACGGCCCTGTAACGCTGGATCGGGTTTACCCTAATCCTGGTCTCATTGGACCGGAATGGAGGCGCATTCGTATCGGCATTTCTCGGCATTGGCGTTTGGGTATTGTGGCGTTGGTGGCGGCCTTGGGCGCTTGTTCCACGTGTTGAAGCAGTTTGCCTCCGAAGGCGTACGGCTGGTCTTCATCGGGGAATGGCAGGGCTACTACGACGCCATCACCCTGGAAAACGACTTCCTGGGCAAGATGGAAGCGGTGATGACCAATACCGGCCAGGCGGTGGACTGCGGCTACAACACCCTGCCCAGCGCCTCGCTTCGCCCCCACCAGATCACCCAGGGCATGACCGACGTCACCATCGCTTGCTCCTCGGTTCTGGTGCCGGGCCCCAACGACTACCCCTTCTACTACGACTCCACCAACACCAAGGTGCTCTCGGCGGTGGCCACCATAGACGTGACCCCCCTGCCCCCTGGACTGGTCCAGCCCACCCAGCTTCAGGTGAACCCACAAAGCATCTATCCCCTGCTGAACCCGGGTTCTTCCACCGGCCATTAGGCGAAGCAAACGAACACCTCCCGCCCGAGGGCGGGAGGTTTTTGGTGGAGCCGACGGGACTCGAACCCGTGACCTCCTGAGTGCGATTCAGGCGCGCTCCCAGCTGCGCCACGGCCCCACGCGCCCTATATGGTAGCGGGGGGCTTTAGCCTTGTCTAGTCCCCTTCCTTAAGCCGCACCTCCACCCGGCCCTTCTTGTCCTTCACGGAAAGCTTGGCCTTGGCCTTGCCCTTTCGGTACTCCGCTTTCCACTCGTCCTTCTTCACCTCATACTTCACCCGCACCCAACCCCGGCGGCGAAGATCCTCGTCGTGGTGGCGGAAGATGGCCTCCGCCTGGGAGTAGCGGTAGACCACCACAAGCCCCTGGGGCTCCGGAAGGCGCTCCACCACCACCGCCTGGGGAAAAAGGTTGAAGGAAAGGGTGGCGGTGATGCGGAGCTCCATGGAGCTGGAGGGATTCGCCTCGAGGGCCCAGGCCAGCACCAGTAGGGGCAGCATTCCCAGCACCTTGCGCATGCCCCTAGCCTACCGCACCTCCCCCCGCACCTCCTGAGCGCCGCCTAAAGTAAACTTGAGGTATGGACGAAGTTTGGCAAAAGCTCGCCGAACCCTTCCCTCCCGGCGAGGTGCAGTGGCGCATCGAGGCCCTCTCCCGGGATAAAAAACGCGCCCTGGTGGTCCCCTATGTGGACGCTCGTACTGTTTTGGACCGGCTGGACCGGGTGGTGGGCCCCGAGGGGTGGCAGGACGCCTACGAGGTCCTGGCCGATGCCGAGCGCACGGTGAGGGACGAGCGGGGCGAGCGGCGGGAACGGCTGGTGGAGGTGAAGTGCCGCCTCACCGTCCTGGGGGTGACCAAGGAGGACGTGGGGGAAGGGGACTCCCTGAAGGCGGCCTTCTCCGATGCGCTGAAAAGAGCTGCCGTCAAGTTCGGGGTGGGCCGCTACCTCTACCGCCTGGAAAAGCAGTGGGTGGACTACGACTCGGAAAAGGGGCGCTTCACCCCACCCAGGCTGCCCGAGGGCGAAGGAGCCCCGGAGGCCCCCCTCCCGGAGGAGGAGAAGCCCGAGGCCTACCGGCTCATCGACCAGCTCATGGAGCGCTTGAAGGAAAAGGGCCTGGGTAAGGAGGCCGCCAAGATCGTCACCAAATACGGGGGGTACGGCAAGACCCCAGAGGAAACCAAGCGCCTCTACGGGGAGCTCCGCGCCCTGCTCAAAGGATGAGGGTCGTCGCCCTCGGGGACCTCCACGGAAACTTCCCCACCCTCTGGCGCATCCTGAGGGCCGAGGGCCTAGCGGACGCCCATCTCAGGCCCACGGAGGCGTTGCGCTCGGGCCAGACCCACGTGGTCCTGTTGGGCGACCTGGTCCACCCCAAAACCCCCCGGGACTACGAGCGCCTCACCGGCCTTTCCCCCTTTAACCCGCAAGACCCCACCCACCTGCGCCTGGCGGCGGGCTACCAGATCCGGGAGCTCTTCCGCCTCAAGGCCTTCCAGGAGGAGGCGGAAGGCCACGTGACCATCCTTTTGGGCAACCACGACGAGGCCGCCCTCAAGGGAGAGCCGGTGCTGGGCAACCGCCACCTCAAGCACCTGGAGTTCCATCCTGAGATGGGGGGGAAGCCTCTGCCCGAGGCCCTTAGGGCCTGGATGGCCCGCTTCCCCCGGGAGCTGGTCCTTCAGGGGGTTCACTTCGCCCACGTGGGCCCGGTGCCCTGGCTCCAGGACTACGACGAGCTTTTCTACGCCCAAAGCGAGCCCAAGACCTGGTGGTTCCGCACCCCCGACTACGTGGAGCGCATGGGCTACCGCTTTGGCGTCTACGGCCACGTCCCCATGAAAGACGGCATCCTCATCAAGGAGCGCTTCGCCCTCATCGACGCCCTGGACCTGGGGGAGTACCTGGTGCTCCACCCCTACGAAGAGCCTCTGCGCCTCGAGGCCAAACGCCTTTCCCATGCCTAAGCTCACCTCGCCCAAGGAAGTGCGGGAGCTTCTCCAGCGCCATGGCCTTTTCGCCGACAAGCGCTTCGGGCAGAACTTCCTGGTTTCAGAGAGCCACTTAACGCGCATCGTGGAAGCGGCGAAGCCCTTCACGGGGCCGGTGTACGAGGTGGGGCCGGGCCTAGGGGTGCTCACCCGGGCCCTGGCCGAGGCGGGGGCAGAGGTGACGGCCATCGAGAAGGACGAGCGCCTGCGCCCCGTGCTGGAGGAAACCCTAAAGGGCCTCCCTGTGCGCCTGATCTTCGGGGACGCCCTGGCCTACCCCTGGGAGGAGGTGCCCCCAGGAAGCCTCCTAGTGGCCAACCTGCCCTACCACATCGCCACCCCCCTCGTCACCCGCCTCCTGCAGACGGGACGCTTCGCGCGCCTCGTCTTCCTGGTGCAGAAGGAGGTGGCCGAGCGCATGGTGGCCCAACCCGGCACCCCTCAGTACGGTCTTCTCTCCCTTCGGGTGGCCTACCATGCCCAGGCGGAAAAGCTCTTCGACCTTCCCCCCGGGGCTTTCTTTCCCCCTCCCAAAGTGGTGAGCAGCCTAGTGCGCCTCACCCCCAGGAAGGTGCCGGACGACCCTGCCCTTTTCCAGCTCCTCGAGGCCGCCTTCTCCAAGCGCCGCAAAACCCTGAAAAACGCCCTCACCGCCGCCGGATATCCCAAGGAGAAGGTGGAGGAGGCCCTTAAGCGCCTGGGTCTTCCCCTGGATATTCGGGGGGAGGCCTTGGAGCTATCCCATTTCCAGAAGCTCAAGGATCTTCTCTACACCAGGGTGTAATGTTCTAGCAGCCGATAATCAAATGGCTTACACCGATTAGCCTCCCCTTCGGTGTAGTCCACCCCTATTGCCCTGCACCTGGGGTGATAAGATGGGCGGGAACTGAGGTGGGGGCCTCGAGGGTTTTGGGCCCTCACCTCGTGAAGAGATGCACGAAAGGAGGGGACCTTGGCGCCGATCGCGGAGTACGTGAGCATCCTGATCTATCTAGGAGTGGCCCTGTTCATCGGGGTGGCGGCCCTGGCGGTGGGGGCCCTCCTGGGTCCCAAGAAGCCGGGGAAGGCCAAGCTGATGCCCTACGAGTCGGGGAACGACCCCGCCGGGGAGGTGCGGCGCTTCCCCATCCACTTCTACGTGGTGGCCATGCTCTTCATCCTCTTTGACGTGGAGGTGGCCTTCCTCTGGCCCTACGCGGTGAGTGCGGGAAGCTTGGGGCTTTACGGGTTCTGGGGGGTCTTGGGCTTCACCCTCCTGCTCTTCGTGGGCTTCCTCTACGAGTGGTGGAAGGGGGTGATGCGGTGGCACTGAAGGACCTCTTTGAGAAAGACGTTCAGGAACTGGAAAGGGAAGGCATCCTCTTCACCACCCTGGAGAAGCTGGTGGCCTGGGGCCGCTCCAACAGCCTCTGGCCCGCCACGTTTGGCCTGGCCTGCTGCGCCATCGAGATGATGGCCTCCACCGACGCCCGCAACGACCTGGCCCGCTTTGGCAGCGAGGTCTTCCGGGCCAGCCCCCGCCAGGCGGACGTGATGATCGTGGCGGGGAGGCTCTCCAAGAAAATGGCCCCGGTGATGCGCCGGGTCTGGGAGCAGATGCCCGACCCCAAGTGGGTGATCTCCATGGGGGCCTGCGCCAGCTCCGGGGGGATGTTCAACAACTACGCCATCGTGCAGAACGTGGACTCGGTGGTGCCGGTGGACGTCTATGTGCCCGGTTGCCCCCCGCGCCCCGAGGCCCTCATCTATGCGGTGATGCAACTGCAGAAGAAGGTGCGCGGGGAGGCCTACAACGACCGGGGGGAAAGGCTTCCCCCGGTGGCCGCCTGGCGCCGGACAAGGGGGTGAGGCGTGCGGCTTCAGGTCGTTTTAGAGGAGGCCCAGACCAAGGGCTACGCCATAGAGGACAACGGGCTTGGGAACCTCTGGGTGGTCCTGCCCCGGGAGGCTTTCAAGGGGGAGATGGCCCGCTACAAGGAGCTGGGCTTCAACTACCTGGCGGACATCGTGGGCATAGACTACCTGGAGTACCCGGACCCTAAGCCCGAGCGCTTCTCGGTGGTCTACGAGCTGGTTTCCCTTCCAGGGTGGCGGGACGGGGATGGGAGCCGCTTCTTCGTCCGGGTTTACGTGCCGGAGAAGGACCCCGTGCTGCCCACGGTGACCGACCTCTGGGGGAGCGCGAACTTCCTGGAGCGGGAGGTGTACGACATGTTCGGCATCGTCTTTGAGGGGCACCCGGACCTCAGGAAGATCCTCACCCCCGAGGACCTCGAGGGTCATCCCCTGCGCAAGGACTTCCCCCTGGGGGAAACCCCCACCCTCTTCCGCGAAGGAAGGTTCATCGTGCCCAGCGAGTTCCGGGCCGCCCTCACCGGGAAGAACCCTGGCCCTACCTGGTACCGGGGCGGTAGCCGCAAGGGGTACCGGGCCCTTTGGGCCGACCTCCAGAAGGCCAGGGGAGAAAAGGACCCCGGTAGGGGCTCGGTTGGCTAGGGAGGTCAAATGAAGGACTACCTGGACCTGGACCCACAGGTGGCGGAGGAACCCAAGGAGCTCCGCACCGAGGTCATGACCCTCAACGTGGGCCCGCAGCACCCCTCCACCCACGGGGTCTTGCGGGTGGTGGTGACCCTTTCGGGCGAAGAGGTCTTGGACCTCGTCCCCCACATCGGCTACCTCCACACGGGCTTTGAGAAGAACATGGAGAACCGGACGTATACGCAGGTGATCACGTATACGCCCCGGATGGACTACCTCCACTCCTTCGCCCACGACCTGGCCTACGCTCTGGCGGTGGAGCGGCTGGTGGGGGCGGTGGTGCCGCCTCGAGCCCAGACCATCCGCATCATCCTCAACGAGCTCTCCCGCCTGGCCAGCCACCTGGTCTTCCTGGGTACTGGGCTACTGGACCTTGGGGCCCTTACCCCCTTCTTCTACGCCTTCCGCGAGCGGGAGGCCATCCTGGACCTCTTTGAGTGGGTGACCGGCCAGCGCTTCCACCACAACTACATCCGCATCGGCGGGGTCAAGGAGGACCTTCCCGAGGAATTCGTGCCCGAGCTTAAAAAGCTTTTGCAGGTCCTGCCCCACCGCATCGACGAGTACGAGGCCCTCTTTGCGGAAAGCCCCATCTTCTACGAGCGGGCCCGGGGCGTGGGGGTCATCCCCCCCGAGGTGGCCATCCACCTGGGCCTCACCGGAGGGTCTTTGAGGGCCAGCGGGGTGAACTACGACGTGCGCAAGGCCTACCCCTATGCGGGCTACGACACCTACCAGTTTGACGTGCCCTTGGGGGAGCACGGGGACGTGTTCGACCGCATGCTGATCCGCATCCGGGAGATGCGGGAGTCGGTGAAGATCATAAAGCAGGCCCTGGAGCGGCTGGAGCCAGGGCCGGTGCGCGACCCCAACCCCCAGATCACCCCGCCCCCCAGGCACCTCCTGGAGACCTCCATGGAGGCGGTCATCTACCACTTCAAGCACTACACCGAGGGCTTCCACCCCCCCAAGGGCGAGGTGTACGTGCCCACGGAATCCGCCAGGGGCGAACTGGGGTACTACATCGTCTCCGATGGGGGGAGCATGCCCTACCGGGTGAAGGTGCGGGCTCCCAGCTTCGTGAACCTGCAAAGCCTCCCCTATGCCTGCAAGGGGGAGCAGGTGGCGGACATGGTGGCCATCATCGCCAGCCTGGACCCGGTCATGGGCGACGTGGACCGATAGGAGGTGAAGATGGGGTTCTTCGACGACAAGCAGGACTTCCTAGAGGAAACCTTTGCCAAGTACCCACCGGAAGGGCGCCGCTCTGCCATCATGCCCCTCTTAAGGCGGGTGCAGCAGGAGGAGGGCTGGATTCGGCCGGAGCGGATAGAAGAGATCGCCCAGCTGGTGGGTACCACGGCCACGGAGGTCATGGGGGTGGCGAGCTTCTACTCCTACTACCAGTTCGTGCCCACGGGCAAGTACCACCTCCAGGTCTGCTCCACCCTCTCCTGCAAGCTGGCGGGGGCGGACGAGCTTTGGGATTACCTCACGGAGACTTTGGGCATCGGCCCCGGGGAGGTGACCCCGGATGGCCTTTTCAGCGTGCAGAAGGTGGAGTGCCTGGGAAGCTGCCACACCGCTCCTGTGGTCCAGGTGAACGACGAACCCTATGTGGAGTGCGTGACCCGGGCGAGGCTTGAGGCGCTCCTGGAGGGCCTCAAGGCGGGCAAGCGCCTCGAGGAGATCGAGCTTCCCGGCAAGTGCGGGCACCACGTGCACGAGGTGGAGGTATGACCGGGCCCATCGTATCCGGAAAAGATCCCCGTTTTGAGCGGACCCTCTACGCCCACGTGGGGAAGGAAGGCTCATGGACCCTGGACTACTACCTGCGGCACGGCGGCTACGAAACCGCCAAGCGGGTCCTGAAGGAGAAAACCCCCGAAGAGGTCATCGAGGAGGTGAAGCGCTCGGGCCTCCGGGGCCGGGGCGGGGCGGGCTTCCCCACCGGGGTTAAGTGGAGCTTCATGCCCAAGGACGGGCAGCAGCACTACCTCATCTGCAACGCCGACGAGTCGGAGCCGGGGAGCTTCAAGGACCGCTACATCCTGGAGGACGTTCCCCACCTGCTCCTCGAGGGGATGATCCTGGCGGGCTACGCCATAAGGGCCACGGTGGGGTACATCTACGTGCGCGGGGAGTACCGCAAGGCGGCGGACCGCCTGGAGGCCGCCATCCGCGAGGCCCGCGAGGGGGGCTACCTGGGGGAAAACCTCTTCGGCTCGGGCTTCTCCTTCCAGGTGCACGTGCACCGGGGCGCCGGGGCCTACATCTGCGGCGAGGAAACCGCCCTCATGAACTCCTTGGAAGGCCTTCGGGCCAATCCTCGCCTCAAACCCCCCTTCCCCGCCCAGTCGGGGCTTTGGGGCAAGCCCACCACCATCAACAACGTGGAGACCCTGGCCTCGGTGGTGCCCATCCTGGAGCGGGGGGCCGACTGGTTCGCCAGCATGGGCACCGAGCAGTCCAAGGGGATGAAGCTCTACCAGATCTCCGGCCCCGTGAGGCGGCCCGGGGTCTACGAACTTCCCATGGGCACCACCTTCCGGGAACTCATCTACGACTGGGCGGGAGGTCCTCTGGAGCCCATCCAGGCCCTCATCCCTGGGGGGTCCTCCACCCCGCCTTTGCCCTTCACCGATGAGGTCCTGGACACCCCCATGAGCTACGAGCACCTGCAGGCCAAGGGCTCCATGCTGGGCACGGGCGGGGTCATCCTCATCCCCGAGCGGGTGAGCATGGTGGACGCCATGTGGAACGTGACCCGCTTCTACGCCCACGAGTCCTGCGGCAAGTGCACCCCCTGCCGGGAGGGGGTGGCGGGCTTCATGGTGAACCTCTTCGCCAAAATCGGCAGCGGCCAAGGGGAGGAAAAGGACGTGGAGAACCTCGAGGCCCTCCTCCCCCTCATCGAGGGGCGGAGCTTCTGCCCCCTGGCGGATGCGGCGGTGTGGCCGGTGAAAGGCTCCTTGAAGCACTTTAAGGACCAGTACCTAGCCTTGGTGCGGGAGAAAAAGCCCGTGCCCAGGGTGAGCCTCTGGAGGTGAAGGTGGTCAGGGTCAAGGTGAACGACCGGATCGTGGAAGTGCCCCCGGGGACCAGCGTCATGGACGCGGTCTTCCACGCGGGGTACGACGTGCCCCTCTTCTGCTCGGAAAAGCACCTCTCCCCCATTGGGGCCTGCCGCATGTGCCTGGTGCGCATCGGCCTGCCCAAGCGGGGCCCGGACGGGAAGCCTGTGTTGAATGAAAGGGGGGAACCGGAGATCGCCTGGCAGCCCAAGCTGGCCGCCAGCTGCGTCACCGCCGTGGCCGACGGCATGGTGGTGGACACCCTCTCGGAGGTGGTGCGGGAAGCCCAGGCGGGGATGGTGGAGTTCACCCTCTTAAACCACCCCCTGGACTGCCCCACCTGCGACAAGGGGGGGGCCTGCGAGCTTCAGGACCGCACGGTGGAGTACGGGCTCTACGAGAAGTATTACCAGAAGGCTCCCCTCGAGCTTCCCACCTACACCCGCTTTGAGTTCACCCGCCGCCACGTGGACAAACACCACCCCCTTTCCCCCTTCGTGGTGCTGGACCGGGAGCGGTGCATCCACTGCAAGCGGTGCGTGCGCTACTTTGAGGAGATCCCTGGGGACGAGGTCCTAGACTTCATCGAGCGGGGGATGCACACCTTCATCGGCACCATGGACTTCGGCCTCCCCTCGGGCTTCTCGGGGAACATCACCGACATCTGCCCCGTGGGGGCCCTTCTGGACCTCACCGCCCGCTTCCGGGCCCGCAACTGGGAGATGGAGGAAACCCCCACCACCTGCGCCCTCTGCCCCGTGGGGTGCGGCATCACCGCGGACACCAGGAGCGGGGAGCTCCTGCGCATCCGCGCCCGGGAGGTACCTGAGGTCAACGAGATCTGGCTCTGCGACGCGGGCCGCTTCGGGCACGAGTGGGCGGACCAGGAGCGCCTCAAGATCCCCCTGGTGCGCAAGGGCGGGAGGCTCCAGGAGGCCACCTGGGAGGAGGCCTTCGCCGCCATCCAGGAGGGCCTCAAGGGGGCCAGGAAGGAGGAGGTGGGGATCTACCTGGCCCACGACGCCACCTTGGAGGAGGGCCTAATGGCCAGCGAGCTGGCCAAGGCCCTAGGCACCCCCCACCTGGACTTCGAGGGCCGCACCGCCGCCCCCGCAAGCCTCTACCCCGCGGCCACCTTTGAAGACCTCCTGGGGGCGGACTTCGCCCTGGTCCTGGGGGACCCCACGGAGGAGGCCCCCCTCCTCCACCTGCGCCTAAGCGAGTTCGTGCGCGACCTAAAGCCCCCCCAGCGCTTCGCCCACGGCACCCCCTTCGCCGACCTCTCCATCAAGGAGAGGATGCCCAGGCGCCGGGACAAGATGGCCCTCTTCGCCCCCTACCGCGCCCCCCTCATGAAGTGGGCGTCCATCCACCAGGTTCATGCCCCCGGGGAGGAGCGGGAGATCCTTCTCGCCCTGCTTGGGGAGAAGGAGGGTAGCGAAGCGGTGAAGATGGCCAAAGAGGCCTGGGAAAAGGCGCAAAACCCTGTCCTCATCCTGGGGGCCGGTGTCCTCCAAGATTCCGTGGCCGCAGAAAGGGCCAGGCTTCTCGCCGAGCGCAAGGGGGCCAAGGTCCTGGCCATGACCCCGGCGGCCAATGCCCGGGGCCTCGAGGCCCTGGGGGTCTGGCCCGGGGAGAAAGGGGCAGCTTGGGACGAACCCGGAAGCCCCTACGCCTACTACGGCTTCGTGCCCCCGGAAGGGGCCCTAAAGGGCAAACGCTTCCTGGTTATGCACCTCAGCCACCTCCACCCCCTGGCGGAGCGGTATGCGGATGTGGTCCTCCCCGCCCCCACCTTCTACGAGAAGCGGGGGCAGGTGGTGAACCTGGAGGGGCGGGTCCTTTCCCTCAACCCCGCCCCCATTGAAAACGGCGAGGCGGAGGGTGCCATCCAGGCCCTGGCCCTGCTGGCCGAGGCCCTTGGGGTGCGGCCGCCCTTTAGGCTTGGCCTCGAGGCGGAGCGGGAGCTCAAGAAAAAGGTACCCGCTCCTAACGGCCTCCTTACCCACCGCACCCAGCGCCTACGGCCCAAGGCCCAAGAGGGAAGGCTCTACCTGAGGCCCACCATGTGGAGGGCCTGGCAGCTTACGGGTAAGGTGGCCCAGACCGTCCGCCCTGAGCTTTGGGTCCACCCGGAAACCGCCAAGGCCGAGGCCCTTTTGGAGGGAGCCCGGGTGGAGGTGGAAGGCCCCCTGGGCCCGGTCCTGGCCCAGGTGGTCCACCGGGAGGACCTGCCCAAGGGCTTCCTCTACCTCTCCGCCCTCGGTCCCTTTGCGGGCAGGAGGATGGAGGCCAGGGTGTTGGTCCCCACGGGAGGTGAGGCATGAACCCTTATCCCTCGGATCCCTACTGGATGGTGGCCTTGAAGGCCCTTTTGGTGGTGGTGGGCCTCCTCACGGCCTTCGCCTTCATGACCCTGATCGAGCGCCGCCTTCTCGCCCGCTTCCAAGTCCGCCTGGGCCCCAACCGGGTGGGGCCCCTTGGCCTCTTCCAGCCCATCGCCGACGCCATCAAGAGCATCTTCAAGGAAGACCTGGTGGTGGAGCGCGCCGACAAGGTGATCTTCGTGCTAGCTCCCCTCATCGGCGTGGTCTTCGCCCTCCTGGCCTTCGGGGCCATCCCCTTTGGCCCCCCAGGGAGCTTCTTCGGCTTCCAGCCCTGGGTCTTGAACCTGGACCTGGGCCTCCTCTACCTCTTCGCCGTGAGCGAGATGGCCATCTACGGCATCTTCCTGGCAGGCTGGGCCTCGGGGAGCAAGTACAGCCTCCTGGGCTCCTTGCGCTCCTCGGCGAGCCTCATCTCCTACGAGCTGGGCCTGGGCATCGCCCTCCTCTCCCCAGTGCTCCTGGTGGGAAGCCTGAACCTCAACGACATCGTCAACTGGCAGCAGGAGCACGGCTGGCTGGCCCTATACGCTTTCCCTGCCTTCTTGGTCTACATGATCGCCGCCCTGGCCGAGGCTGCCCGCACCCCCTTTGACCTCCCTGAGGCCGAGCAGGAGCTGGTGGGGGGCTACCACACCGAATACAGCTCCATCAAGTGGGCCCTCTTCCAGATGACGGAGTACATCCACTTCATCACCGCCAGCGCCCTCATCCCCACCCTCTTCCTGGGCGGCTGGACCATGCCCTTCTGGAACGTCCCCTATCTTTGGATGTTCCTCAAGATCGCCTTCTTCCTCTTCTTCTTCATCTGGATCCGGGCCACGTGGTTCCGCCTGCGCTACGACCAGCTCCTGCGCTTCGGCTGGGGCTTCCTCTTCCCGGTGGCCCTGGTCTGGTTCCTGGTGACCGCCCTGGTGGTGGCCTTAGACTTTCCCCGCTCCTACCTCCTCTACCTCTCCTTGGCCACCCTCTTGGTCCTTCTGGGGGCGGTGATGTACAGCCCCAAACCCGTCCGTAAAGGAGGTGGCGCATGACCCTTAAAGCCCTGGCCCAAAGCCTCGGCATTACCCTTAAGTACCTCTTCTCCAAGCCGGTGACCGTTCCCTACCCCGATGCCCCCGTGGCCCTCAAGCCCCGGTTCCACGGCCGCCACGTGCTCACCCGCCACCCCAACGGCCTGGAGAAGTGCATCGGCTGCTCCTTGTGCGCCGCCGCCTGCCCCGCCTACGCCATCTACGTGGAACCCGCAGAAAACGACCCGGAGAACCCGGTCTCGGCGGGGGAGCGCTACGCCAAGGTCTACGAGATCAACATGCTCCGGTGCATCTTCTGCGGGCTTTGCGAGGAGGCTTGCCCCACCGGGGCCATCGTGCTGGGCTACGACTTCGAGATGGCCGACTACCAGTACTCCGACCTCATCTACGGCAAGGAGGACATGCTGGTGGACGTGGTGGGCACCAAGCCCCAGCGCCGGGAGGCCAAGATGACCGGCAAGCCCGTGAAGCCTGGCTACGTGGTGCCCTACGTGCGCCCTGAGCTGGAGGGCTTCAAGGCCCCCACGGAAGGAGGGAAGCGGTGAGCCCTTGGGAAGCTTTGGCCCTGCTCCTGCTCCTCGCCACCGGGGTACTGGTGGTGACCTTGAGGAACGCCATCCACGCCGCCTTGGCCCTCATCCTGAACTTCCTGGTGCTGGCCGGGGTCTATGTGGGCCTGGACGCCCGCTTTCTGGGTTTCATCCAGGTGATCGTGTACGCCGGGGCCATCGTGGTCCTCTTCCTCTTCGTGATCATGCTCCTGTACGCCGCCCAGGGGGAGGTGGGGTTTGACCCCCTGGTGCGTTCCAAGCCCCTGGCCGCCCTCCTGGCCCTGGGGATAGCCTTGGCCCTCTTCTCCGGGCTTTGGGGCCTGAACCTGGCCTTCGCGAAAGACCTGCAGGGGGGCCTGCCCCAGGCCCTGGGGCCCCTCCTCTACGGGGACTGGCTCTTCGTCCTCCTGGCGGTGGGCTTCCTCCTCATGGCGGCCACGGTGGTGGCCGTGGCCCTGGTCCAGCCCACCCGTCCCCTGGACGCCCTGCGCCCCGAGGAGCGCAAGGAGGAAAAGGAGGTGGTGCGGTGAGCTACCTCTTCACCTCGGCCCTGCTCTTCGCCCTGGGGGTTTACGGGGTCCTGACCCGCAGGACGGCCATATTGGTCTTCCTCTCCATTGAGCTCATGCTGAACGCGGCGAACCTCTCCCTGGTGGGCTTCGCCCGGGCCCATGGCCTCGAGGGCCAGGTGGCCGCCCTCATGGTCATCGCCATCGCCGCCGCCGAGGTGGCGGTGGGCCTGGGCCTCATCGTGGCCATCTTCCGCCACCGGGAGAGCACCGCGGTGGACGACCTTTCGGAGCTTAGGGGGTGAGCATGCTGCTGCTGACCATCCTCCTTCCCCTCTTGGGCTTTGCCCTCCTGGGGCTTTTCGGTAAGAGGTTAAAAGAGCCTCTGCCTGGGGCTATAGCCTCAGCCCTGGTCTTGGCCTCCTTCCTCCTGGGGGTGGGCCTCCTCGCCCAGGGTGGGGCCCGCTTCCAGGCGGAGTGGCTCCCCGGCATCCCCTTCAGCCTCCTCTTGGACAACCTTTCCGGCTTCATGCTCATGATCGTCACCGGCGTAGGCTTCCTCATCCACGTCTACGCCATCGGCTACATGCACGGGGACCCGGGCAATAGCCGCTTCTTCGCCTACTTCAACCTCTTCATCGCCATGATGCTCCTCCTGGTCCTGGCCGACAGCTACCCGGTGATGTTCATCGGCTGGGAAGGAGTGGGCCTGGCCAGCTTCCTCCTCATCGGCTTCTGGTACAAAAACGCTCAGTACGCCGACTCCGCCCGCAAGGCCTTCATCGTGAACCGCATCGGCGACCTGGGCTTCCTGCTGGGCATGGCCATCCTCTGGGCCCTTTACGGCACCCTTTCCATCACCGAGCTCAAAGACGCCCTGGAAGGCCCCCTGAAGAACCCCAGCCTCCTGGCCCTGGCGGGCCTCCTCCTCTTCCTGGGAGCGGTGGGTAAAAGCGCCCAGGTGCCCCTCATGGTCTGGCTCCCCGACGCCATGGCCGGCCCCACTCCCGTTTCCGCCCTCATCCACGCGGCCACCATGGTGACCGCCGGGGTCTACCTCATCGCCCGGAGCTCCTTCCTCTACGCCAACCTCCCCGACGTCTCCTACGCCATCGCCGTCATCGGCCTCCTCACCGCGGCCTACGGGGCACTTTCCGCCTTCGGCCAGAACGATATCAAGAAAATCGTGGCCTACTCCACCATCAGCCAGCTGGGGTACATGTTCCTGGCCGCGGGGGTGGGGGCCTACTGGGTGGCGCTTTTCCACGTCCTCACCCACGCCTTCTTCAAGGCCCTCCTCTTCCTCGCCTCGGGCAGCGTGATCCACGCCCTGGGCGGGGAGCAGGACGTGCGCAAGATGGGGGGACTTTGGAAGCACCTTCCCTACACCCGCTGGCACGGGCTCATCGGGGCGCTAGCCCTAGGCGGCCTCCCCATTCTCTCCGGCTTCTGGTCCAAGGACGCCATCCTCACCGCCACCCTCGCCTACCCCTTTGGGGGTCTGGGCTTCTACCTGGGGGCCCTCCTGGTGGCCGTCCTCACCGCCATGTACGCCATGCGCTGGTTCGTTCTGGTCTTCCTGGGGGAGGAACGAGGCCACCACCATCCCCACGAGGCCCCAGCGGTGATGCTCTGGCCCAACCACCTTCTGGCCCTGGGCTCCTTGCTGGCCGGGTATCTGGCCCTGCCCCATCCCCTGCCTAACGTCCTTGAGGTCTTCTTGAAGCCCGCCCTGGCCGAGGTGGAGGCCCATCATCTTTCCTTGGGCGCGGAGTGGGGCCTCATCGCCCTCTCAGGAGTAGTGGCCCTTCTGGGGCTCTGGCTGGGCTACACCTTCTTCCAGAGGAAGGCCTTCCCCGCCTGGTACCTCACCTTTGAGGCCTGGAGCCGGGAAAGCTTCTACGCCGACCGGGTGTACAACGCCCTCATCGTCAATCCCTTGAAGGCCTTAGCGGAAGCCCTCTTCTACGGGGATAGCAGCCTCCTTCGCGGCTACTTTGGCCTGGGCGGGACGGTGCGGAACCTGGGACAGGGCATCGGCCGCCTGCAGACCGGCTATCTAAGGATATACGCCCTGCTTTTCGTGCTGGGCGTGCTTCTCGTCTTGGGGGTGATGCGGTGGTAGTCCTGGCGATCCTCCTACCCATCCTCTTCGGCCTTCTCCTCCTCCTGGGCCTTCCCCGCGCCCTGGGAGTCCTGGGAGCGGGCCTGAGTTTTCTCATGAACCTCTACCTCTTTCTCACCCACCCGGGCGGGGTGGCCCATGGGGTCCAGGCCCCTCTCCTTCCCGGGGCCGGGGTCTATTGGGCCTTCGCTTTGGATGGCCTTTCCGCCCTCTTCTTCCTGACCATCGGCCTCACCGTCTTCCTGGGGGCCCTGGTGGCCAAGGTGGAGGGGCGGTTCTTGGGGCTCGCCCTTCTCATGTCCGGCCTCCTCCTGGGGCTTTTCGCTGCCCGGGACCTCCTGGTCTTCTACCTCTTCTTCGAAGCGGCCCTGATCCCTGCCCTCCTCATGCTCCTCTTCTACGGCGGGGAAAGGCGGCTTAGGGCCATCTACACCTTCCTCCTCTTCACCTTGGCGGGCTCCTTGCCCATGCTGGCCGCCATCCTGGCGGTGAAGGCCCTGGGGGGAAGCCCCACCTTCCTCCTGGAAGACCTCCTGGCCCACCCGGTGAAGGGACAGGCAGCCTTCTGGGTCTTCCTGGGCTTTGCCCTGGCCTTCGCCATCAAGACCCCCCTCTTCCCGGTGCACGCCTGGCTTCCCCTCTTCCACCAGGAGAACCACCCCTCGGGGCTGGCGGACGCCCTGGGTACCCTCTACAAGGTGGGGGTCTTCGCCTTCTTCCGCTTCGCCATCCCCCTGGCCCCGGAGGGCTTTTATGAGCTGCAAGGGCTTCTCCTCTTCCTGGCAGCCATAAGCGCCCTCTACGGGGCCTGGGTGGCCTTCTCCGCCAAGGACTTCAAGACCCTTTTGGCCTACGCCGGGGTTTCCCACATGGGGGTGGCGGCCTTGGGGGTCTTCTCCGGAACCCCGGAAGGGGCCTTGGGCGGGCTTTACCTCCTGGCGGCAAGCGGCGTCTACACCGGGGGCCTCTTCCTCCTGGCGGGAAGGCTTTACGAGCGCCTCCACACCCTGGAGATCGGGCGCTACCGGGGCCTGGCGGCCAGCGCCCCCGGCCTAGCCGCCCTGGCCCTCTTCCTCTTCCTGGCCATGGTGGGGCTTCCCGGGCTTTCCGGCTTCCCCGGGGAGCTCATGACCCTCCTCGGCGCCTACAAGGCCAGCCCCTGGCTCACCGCCATCGCCTTCCTCTCGGTGATCGCCGGGGCCGCCTACGCCCTCACCGCCTTCCAGAAGGTCTTCTGGGAGGAAGGCCAAAGGGAAGCGGAGGACCTCAAGGGAGCGGAATGGCCCTTCGCCGCCCTGACGGTGGCCGCCTTGGTCCTCATGGGCGTCTTTCCAGGCTTCTTCATTAAGGGCTTGCAACCCCTGGCGGAAGCCTTCGCCAGGATCCTCGGAGGTGGCGCATGACCCTTCTGGTGCTGGGGTTTTTCTCCGTGGCCCTCACCCTCCTGGGCTTCTTTGTCCCCGTGCCCCTCTTCAAGCGCCTCACCCTCCTGGGCCTCGCCCTGGCCGTCCTCACCCTTCTCCTCACCTGGGGCAAGCCCTTCGCCTTCGGGCCCTACGGGGTGGACGGCATATCCCAGACCTTCACCCTCCTGACCCTCGTGGGGGCGCTTTGGACGGTGGGCCTGGTGCGCACGCGGCGCTTTGAGTTTTACCTCCTGGTCCTGTATGCCGCCACGGGGATGCACCTCTTGGCCTCCACGCAAAACCTCATCCTGATGCTGGTGGCCCTCGAGGCCCTCTCCCTGCCCCTCTATGCCCTGGCCACCTGGCGGCGGGGCGAGGGGCTGGAGGCCGCCCTCAAGTACTTCCTTCTGGGCGCCCTGGCCGCCGCCTTCTTCCTCTACGGCACCGCCCTCCACTACGGGGCCACGGGAAGCCTCCTGGCCGGCACCCCGGGGAAAGGTCCCCTCTACGCCTTGGCCCTAGGCCTCCTTCTGGTGGGCCTGGGCTTCAAGGTGGCCCTGGCCCCCTTCCACTTCTGGACCCCGGACGTGTATCAGGGAAGCCCCACCCCGGTGGTCCTCTTCATGGCCACCGGGGTCAAGGCCGCGGCCTTCGCCGCTCTGTTGCGGGTGGTGGCCCCAGGAGCGCCTGAGGCCCTTTCCCTTCTCATCGCCCTCTCGGTCCTGATCGGCAACCTCGCGGCCCTCACGCAAAAGGAGGCCAAAAGGCTTCTCGCCTATAGCTCCATCGCCCACGCGGGGTACATGGCCCTCGCCCTTTACACCGGGAACCTAGAGGCCCTGGGCTTCTACCTCCTCACCTACGTGCTGGCCACGGGCCTGGCCTTTGCGGTGCTTTCGGAGGTTTCCCCAGACCGCGTGCCCTTAGAGCGCCTCAAGGGCCTCTTCCACCGCGACCCCCTCCTGGGCCTCGCCCTCTTTGTGGCCGCCCTCTCCCTCCTGGGCCTTCCTCCCTTGGGGGGCTTCTGGGGCAAGTACCTGGTCTTCACCGAGGCCGCCAAGGCAGGCCAGTGGGGGCTTCTCATCCTGGCCCTCCTCACCAGCGTGGTGAGCGCCTACTACTACCTGTCCCTGGGCCTGGCCGTGTTCCAAAAGGGCGAGGCCGCGGCCGCCCCCCGGCCTCTGGCCCGGGGCGTGGCCCTCTTGGCGGCCCTGGCCCTCCTCCTCCTGGGCTTCCTCCCGGGGATTGTCCTCCCCGCCTTGGCCCAGGGGGGTTAAGCCGCGACAAGGGTATAGGCAAGCCGTCTCGGCTTTCGCCAAGGGTGCAATAGGCCCTGTAGGAAAGCCGGCAAGGGGGCCCTCGAGGCCCCCCTTGCTTTGCGGCCCCACCGGGGCCTAAACTGAAGCCAAACCATGGACGACCCCCTGGCCCACCTGCCCCAGGAGCTCCTGCGGAAAGACCCCCTGGCCTACGTGGCCCGGGGGGCCCAGGCTCTACCCAAGGACCTCCGGGGAGCCTGGCTCCTAGGGGTGGTGAGCGGCTTCCTCTGGCCGGAAGCCCCGCCCCCCAAGGGCTTCTCCGCCTTCTTCCGCCGCCTGGAAGGGGCCTGGCAGGAAGCCGAAGCCTTCTTCCTGGAAACCGGTTGGGACTTCCCCGTGCTGGTGAGCGAGTGGGCAAGAAACGCCTTGGAGCCCCTGAGCCACCGCAAGGCAGCCCCTACCTACGGCCAGCTCCTGCCCCCTTACCTGAAGGGCCATCTCCTGGGGAGCACCCTGCGGCGGCGCCTGGGATGACCCCTCAGTCCAGGAGCATCTGCAGCCTCACCACCCGCCAGCAGAGGCCTTGCCGCTCCAGGACCAGGCCCGAACGGGGGTCGTCCTTGTGGTAGATGAAGGCGCGGGAAAGGCCCAAGTAGCGGAGCCTCCAGTTGCGCACTTCCTCCAAGGAGGCCTGGCCGGGTTCCTTGCCCGTGCCGAGGTGCGATTTTTCCAGTCAAGGCAGGGCCGCGAACGCACTGCAGGATAGGCTCCTTGGGTGGGGGCTTCAAAGAATCCGCTTGCCCAAGAGGCTCAGGGCCAGACCCACCATCATCTCCGCGGTCCTGTTCTTCTCGTCCAGGATGGGGTTCACCTCCACCAGGTCCAGGCTCCGCACCCGGCCCGACTGGGCCAGGATCTCCATGAGGAGGTGCGCCTCCCGGTAGGAAAGGCCCCCGGGAACCGGGGTCCCCACCCCAGGAGCCAGGGCAGGGTCCAGGACGTCGGCGTCCAGGGAAACATGGAGGGGCAGGCCGGCGAGCCTTTCCAAAACCTCCTCGGCGATGCGGGCTACCCCCAAGCGGTCCACCTCGTGCATGGTGTAGACGGTAACCCCCATTTCCCGAAGAAGCCGCCTCTCCCCGGGGTCCAGGCTCCGCACCCCCATCAGGACCACCCTCTTGGGATCCACCGCCTGGAAGGCCTCTGTGAGACGGGGGTGCCCAAGCCCGCAGAGCACCGCCAGGGGCATGCCGTGAATGTTTCCCGAAGGGCTAGTTTCCGGGGTGTTGAAGTCCGCATGGGCATCCACCCAGACCACCCCCAAGGGCTCCTTGGCCACCCCGCTCACCGAACCCATGCTCAGGGAATGGTCCCCGCCCAGCACGATGGGAAATACCCCCTCCGGCAGGGAACGGAGCCGCTCCTTGAGCTCGAGGGCCGCCTGGCGGATCTCCTCCAGGTAGTTCTGCCCTCCGAAGCGCAAGCCCTTTCGCTTGAGGGTTTCCGCCACCGGTACCCGCACGTCCCCCAGGTCCTCCACCGCCAAGCCCAGGGCCTCGAGCTCCTCGGCCAGGCGGGCGTAGCGCAAGGCGGAAGGCCCCATGTCCACCCCACGCCGGCCTGCGCCTAAGTCCATGGGCACACCCAGGATGACCACCCGCTCCATGGGGGGCATGCTAGCAGAAAACCCCATGCACCGCTTGGGAACTTTATGCCTTCCCCTCTAGGAGAAAGGAGGTCGGAGCGCTATACTTAGAAGGATGGAACACCGCGAGGTGGCAAGCATCAATCTGGCCCGCCTCTTGCGGGAAGGAGGCACGGCCCGCGCCGCAGGCGTGGTGCGGGAGGCCTTTCGGGTAGGCGAGGAGCGCTTCCCCTTGGAAGGCGAAGCCACCTGGAAGGTGGCGGTTTCCGCGGTGGGGGGGGATGAGTACTGGCTTTCAGGTGAGGTGGAGGGCGTGGTCCTCATGGAGTGCCGCCGCTGCCTCAAGCCCACCCCCACTCCCATCCACGCCCACTTCCAGCACCTCCTCCGCTACCAGCAGGGCCTAAGTGAGGTGGTCTTCCACGAGGAGGCGGAGGAGGAGTACTACGCCTTTGGCGAACCCGACCTAGACCTTCTTCCCTTCCTCACCGAGGCCTTTGTCACGGAGATGCCCTACACCGTCCTCTGCCAGGAAGGGTGCAAGGGCCTCTGCCCGGTGTGCGGGGCGGACCGCAACCTGGTGGACTGCGGCCACGAGCCGGAGGTCCACCACCCCTTCCTCGGCCTTAAGGACCTCCTTCCCGAACTCTAGCGGGTCTGCTATACTACCAGGGGTTTAGCGGGGGCCAAGCCCCCCTGGAGGACTGGAGATGGCCAAGCACCCTGTACCCAAGAAGAAAACCTCTAAGGCGCGGCGCGATGCCCGTAGGAGCCACCACGCCCTGACCCCCCCAACCCTGGTTCCCTGCCCCGAGTGCAAGGTGATGAAGCCCCCGCACACCGTCTGCCCGGAGTGCGGCTACTACGACGGGCGCAAGGTTCTAGAAGTCTAGACCAGGTCAACATAAGGGGCCCCGGAACCTGGGGCCTCAACCTTTTTCACTGCCAGTGGGTATAGTGGTGCCCATGACGGGAGGTCAGGCACCAGGCATCCTGGCCCTGGGGGCTTACGTCCCCGAGAGGGTCATGAAGAACGAGGAATTTGAGGCCTATCTGGACACCTCCGACGAGTGGATTGTGACCCGCACGGGCATAAGGGAAAGGCGCATCGCCGCGGAGGACGAGTACACCTCGGACCTGGCCTTTAAGGCGGTGGAGGACCTGCTTAAACGCCACCCGGGGGCCCTCGAGGGGGTGGACGGGGTCATCGTGGCCACCAACACCCCGGACGCCCTCTTCCCCGACACCGCCGCCTTGGTCCAGGCCCGCTTCGGCATCCAGGGCTTTGCCTACGACCTGTTGGCGGGTTGCCCGGGCTGGCTTTACGCCCTGGCCCAGGCCCACGCCATGGTGGCGGCGGGGCTGGCCCGCAAGGTGCTGGTGGTGGGGGCGGAGGCGCTTTCCAAGATCCTAGACTGGAACGACCGGGCCACCGCGGTCCTCTTCGGGGACGCGGGGGGCGCGGCGGTGGTGGGGCGGGTGCGGGAGGGCTTCGGCTTCCGCTCCTTTGTCCTGGGAGCGGACGGCACCGGGGCCAAGGAGCTCTACCACGCCTGCGTGGCCCCCAGACTTCCCGACGGGACCTCCATGCGCAACCGCCTCCACATGAACGGGCGAGAGGTCTTCAAGTTCGCCGTGCGGGTGATGAACACCGCCACCCTCGAGGCCATAGAAAAAGCTGGCCTCACCCCGGAGGACATCAAGGTCTTCGTACCCCACCAGGCCAACCTGCGTATCATCGACGCCGCCCGGGAACGCCTGGGCCTGCCCTGGGAGCGGGTGGTGGTGAACGTGGACCGCTACGGCAACACCTCCACCGCCTCCATCCCCCTGGCCCTCAAGGAGGCGGTGGACGCGGGACGCATTCAAGAAGGCGACCACGTGCTTCTGGTGTCCTTCGGAGCCGGCCTCACGTGGGCCGCCGCCGTCCTCACCTGGGGAGGGGCCTGATGTACGCCGCGCTTTTCCCCGGCCAGGGCTCGCAAAAGGTGGGCATGGGGCAGGCCCTTTACGAGGCCTTTCCTGCCGCCCGAGAGGTGCTGGACCGGGCCGAGGCCGCCCTGCCGGGCCTGCAAAAGCTCATGTGGGAAGGCCCCGAGGAGGCCCTTACCCTCACGGAAAACCAGCAGCCCGCCCTCCTGGCGGTGGGCTACGCCGCCTACCGGGCCTTCCTGGCGGAAGGGGGGAAGGAACCCACCCTGGCCGCCGGGCACTCCCTGGGGGAATGGACCGCCCACGTGGCCGCGGGCACCCTGGAGCTGGAGGATGCCCTAAGGCTGGTGCGCCTCCGGGGCCGGTACATGCAGGAGGCCGTGCCCCCTGGGGAAGGGGCCATGGCCGCGGTCCTCAAGCTCCCTCTGGAAGCTATCCAAGAAGCTTTGGAGGGGTTAGAGGGGGTGGAGATCGCCAACCTCAACAGCCCCGAGCAGACGGTGATCTCCGGCAGGAAGGAGGCGGTGGAGCAGGCGGCAGAAAGGCTGAAGGCAAGGCGGGCCCGCATCGTCTTCCTGCCCGTTTCCGCCCCCTTCCACTCCTCCCTCATGGCCCCGGCCCGGGAGCGCCTGGCCCAGGATCTGGCCCAGGTAACCCTGAGGAAGCCCCGCTTCCCCGTCTACGCCAACGTGACCGCTAGGCCCGAGGAGGACCCCGGCCGTATCCGTGAGCTTCTCCTGGAACAGATCACCGCCCCCGTGCGCTGGGTGGAAATTATCTTGGACATGGAAAGGCGGGGCCTAAGGCGCTTCCTGGAGTTCGGAAGCGGGGAGGTGCTCAAAGGCCTCGTGGCCCGCACCTTGAAGGAGGCCCAAGCCCTTTCCGTGGGGGACCCGGAAGGGGTAAGGAAGGCGTTGGAGGTGGAGGATGCGTAAGGCACTGGTGACGGGGGCCAGCCGGGGCATCGGCCGGGCCATTGCCCTCAGGCTGGCCAAGGAAGGCTACGCCCTGGTGATCCACTACGGGCAGAACCGGGAGAAGGCGGAGGAGGTGGCCGAGGAGACCCGGAGGCTGGGAAGCCCCTTGGTGGGGGTTCTGGGGGCCAACCTCCTGGAGGCGGAGGCGGCCAGCGCCCTGGTCCACGGGGCGGCAGAGATCCTGGGAGGGCTGGACACCCTGGTCAATAACGCCGGCATCACCCGGGATACCCTCCTTGTGCGCATGAAGGACGAGGACTGGGAAGCGGTATTGGAGGCCAACCTCTCCGCCGTCTTCCGCACTACCCGAGAGGCCATCAAGCTCATGATGAAGGCCCGCTTCGGGCGCATCGTGAACATCACCAGCGTGGTGGGCCTCCTCGGTAACCCCGGCCAGGCCAACTACGTGGCCTCCAAGGCGGGGCTCATCGGCTTCACCCGGGCGGTGGCCAAGGAGTACGCCGCCCGGGGGATCACGGTGAACGCCGTGGCCCCAGGCTTCATCGAGACGGAGATGACGGAGAAGCTCCCGCCGGAGGTGCGGGAAGCCTACCTGAAAAGCATCCCCGCAGGCCGCTTCGGCCGGCCCGAGGACGTGGCCGAAGCGGTGGCCTTCTTGGTCTCCGAGGCCGCGGGCTACATCACCGGTCAGACCCTGTGCGTGGACGGGGGGCTTACCCCGCACTAAGGCCCCCGATGAAGGTGCGTGGTACAATCCCAGGGGGAGGTTTCCATGACGGAGCAGGAAATCTTTGAAAAGGTCAAGGCGGTTATCGCGGACAAGCTCTCCGTGGAGCCCGAGAAGATCACCCTCGAGGCCCGCTTCATCGAGGACCTGGGCGCTGACAGCCTGGACACCGTGGAGCTCATCATGGGCCTGGAGGACGAGTTCGGCCTGGAGATCTCCGACGAGGACGCGGAGAAGATCCGCACCGTCAAGGACGCGGTGGCCTACATCCAGAGCAAGCTGGGCTAAAGCCCTCGGGGTGAGCGGGGCACCCAGGTGCCCCGCTTTCTCCTTTGGGAGCAAGGTATACTACCCCCATGCGACGCGTGGTCGTCACCGGCCTCGGGCCCCTCACCCCCATCGGCGTGGGCGCGGAGGCCTACCACCGGGCCCAGCTGGAGGGCAAGAGCGGGGTCCGCCCCATCACCCGCTTTGACGCCTCGGCCCTTCCCGTGCGTATCGCCGCCGAGGTGGATGTGAACCCCGAGGACTACCTGGACAAGAAGGAGCTCAGGCGCCTGGACCGCTTCGTCCAGTACGCCCTCATCGCCGCCGAGCTGGCCCTTAAGGACGCGGGGCTGGAGCCGAGCGCCTTAGACCCCGAGCGGGTGGGCACCCTGGTGGGCACCGGCATCGGGGGGATGGAGACCTGGGAGGCCCAGAGCAAGGTCTTCCTGGAGCGGGGCCCAAACCGCATCAGCCCCTTCTTCATCCCCATGATGATCGCCAACATGGCCTCGGCCCACATCGCCATGCGCTACGGCTTCATGGGGCCAAGCTCCACCGCGGTCACCGCCTGCGCCACGGGTTCCGACGCCATCGGCCAAGCCTTCCGCATGGTCCAGCTAGGGGAAGCCGACGTCGTCCTGGCCGGGGGCACGGAGGCCGCCATCACCCCCATGGCCATCGGGGCCTTCGCCGTGATGCGGGCCCTTTCCACCCGGAACGAGGAGCCCACCAAGGCCAGCCGCCCCTTCACCCTCTCCCGGGACGGGTTCGTGATGGGGGAAGGGGCCGGGGTCTTGGTGCTGGAGGAGTACGAGCACGCGCGGAGGCGGGGAGCCAGGATCTACGCCGAGGTGGTGGGCTTTGGCCGGAGCGCCGACGCCCACCACATCACCGAGCCTCACCCCGAGGGGAAAGGGGCCGCTTTGGCCATGCGCCGGGCCCTAAGGGACGCCCAGGTGAACCCCGAGGAGGTGGGCTACATCAACGCCCACGGCACCTCCACCCCCGTGGGGGATCGGGCGGAGGTCTTGGCCATCAAGAAGGTCTTTGGGGAGCATGCCAAGAGGCTCATGGTCTCCAGCACCAAGAGCATGATCGGCCACCTCCTGGGAGCCGCTGGGGCGGTAGAGGCCATCGCCACGGTGCAGGCCATCTACCACGGGGTCATCCCCCCCACCATCAACCTGGAAGACCCCGACCCCGAGCTGGACCTGGACTTCGTGCCTGAGCCGAGGGAGGCCAAGGTAGCGTACGCCCTCTCCAACTCCTTCGCCTTCGGCGGGCAGAACGCCGTCCTCCTCTTCCGGCGGGTTTAGGATGCTCTTCCCCCGGGAGCGGCTTTTGGAACTGGAGGCGGAAAGGCTCGCCCCCTATGCCCAAAAGGCCAAGGACACCCGGGGGCGGGAGCACCTCGAGCCCGAGTCGGCCTACCGCACCCCCTACCAGAAGGACCGGGACCGCATCCTGCACACCACTGCCTTCCGCCGCCTGGAGTACAAGACCCAGGTCTTCCCCAACTGGGCGGGGGACTACTACCGCACCCGCCTCACCCACACCCTCGAGGTGGTCCAGGTGGCCCGCTCCATCGCCCGCGCCCTGGGCCTCAACGAGGACCTCACCGAGGCCATCGCCCTCTCCCACGACCTGGGCCACCCCCCCTTTGGCCACACGGGGGAGAAGGTTCTAAACGAGCTCATGCGGGACCACGGGGGGTTTGAGCACAACGCCCAGGCCCTGCGCATCCTTACCCAGCTGGAGGAGCGCTACCCCGGCTTCAAGGGCTTGAACCTCACCTACGAGGTGCGGGAGGGCATCGCCACCCACGAGGCCGCCTACGCCCCCGGCTTCAAGCCGGAGTACCCGGGGAGGGGCACCCTCGAGGCCCAGGTGGTGGACCTCTCGGACGCCATCGCCTACGCCGCCCACGACCTGGACGACGGGCTCCGCAGCGGCCTCCTCCAGCCCAAGGAGCTTTCGGAAGTGACCTTTCTGCAGGACCTGGCCCGGGAAGAGGGTTTGGACCTCCTCCGCTTCAGCGAGCTCTCCCGCCGCATCCTGGTGCGCCAGGTGCTGGGCTTCCTCATCACCGCCGCCATCGAAGCCACCCACCAGCGGGTGGAAGCCGCCGGGGTGGAAAGCGCCGAAGGGGTGCGCCAGCACCCCGAGCGCCTGGCGGCCTTGACCCCAGAGGCGGAAAAAGCCCACCGGGAGCTCAAAGCCTTCCTCCTGGAGCGGCTTTACCGCCACCCTGAGGTCCTCCGGGAGAGGCGCAAGGCGGAAGCGGTGCTGGAGGGGCTTTTTTCCGCCTACACCCGCTACCCTGAGATCCTGCCCAGGGAGGTCCAAGCCCGGATCCCCGAGGAGGGATTGGAGCGGGCCGTGTGCGACTACATCGCCGGCATGACGGACCGGTACGCCCTCGAGGCCTACCGGAAGCTTTTTCCCTGAAACCCCAGGGGGCGAGGGATAAAATGGGTAGGTGAAAACCTTGGACTGGAATACCCTTTTCGGGAAGGGCGCAGGCCGCATCCAGGCCTCCACCATCCGCGAGCTCCTAAAGCTCACCCAGCGCCCTGGGGTCATCAGCTTCGCCGGGGGGCTTCCCGCCCCCGAGCTTTTCCCCAAGGAGGAGGCCGCCAGGAAGGCGGCGGAGATCCTTAAGGAGAAAGGCGAGGTGGCCCTGCAGTACGGGCCCACGGAGGGCTACGGGCCCCTAAGGGCCTGGGTGGCGGAGTGGATCGGGGTGAAGCCGGAAGAGGTCCTCATCACCACGGGGAGCCAGCAGGCCCTGGACCTCCTGGGGAAGGTCTTCCTGGACGAGGGAAGCCCCGTCCTCCTGGAAGCCCCCAGCTACATGGGGGCCATCCAGGCCTTCCGGGCCTACGGGCCCCGCTTCCTCACCGTGCCCGCGGGGGAGGAGGGGCCGGACCTCGAGGCCCTGGAAGCAACCCTCAAGCGGGAGCGCCCCCGCTTCCTCTACCTCATCCCCTCCTTCCAAAACCCCTCGGGGGGCCTCATGCCCCTAAGGGCCCGGAAGCGGCTTTTGGAGATGGTCATGGAGCGGGGCCTTTTGGTGGTGGAGGACGACGCCTACCGGGAGCTTTACTTCGGCGAAAGCCGCCTGCCAAGCCTCTTTGAGCTGGCCCGGGAGGCGGGCTATCCCGGGGTCATCTACCTCAGCAGCTTCTCCAAAATCCTCTCCCCCGGCCTGAGGGTGGCCTTCGCCGTGGCCCACCCCGAGGCCATCCTCAAGCTCACCCAGGCCAAGCAGGGGGTGGACCTGCACACCCCCATCCTGAACCAGATGTTGGTGCACGCCCTGGTGCAGGAAGGCTTCCCCGAGCGCCTTGAGAAGATACGGGCCACCTACCGGGCCAAGGCCGGGGCCATGCTGGCGGCCTTGGACCGGGAGATGCCCAAGGAGGTGCGCTACACCCGGCCCCAGGGGGGGATGTTCGTGTGGATGGAGCTTCCCGAAGGGCTTTCCGCAGAGGCCCTTTTCCAGCAAGCCATCGCCGAGAATGTGGCCTTCGTGCCGGGCGGGCCCTTCTTCGCAGGCGGCGGGGGGGAGAACACCCTAAGGCTCTCCTACGCCACCATGGGGCCGGAAGGGATTGTGGAAGGGGTAAGGCGGCTTGCCAAGGCCCTGAAGGGGCTACTGGCCCTGGCCTAGAAAGAGCAAGGGCTCCCTCTGGCGCAGGGCTTCCACCAAGGCATCCAGGAAGGCCTCGCCCTCCTGAAGGGTTCCCACGGGATCGCGCAGGAGGGGGGTTTTTCGGGAATCCACCTCTATGACCCAGTGCCCCTCCACCAGACCTTGGGCCCAGAGGGGAGGCCGCCTTTGGGAGAGGGCCCTTAGGCCCGCTTTGAAGCGGTCATACAGGGGGGAAAGCTCCTCCCCTTCCGGGTACTGCTCCACCCGCTTCCGCTTGGTAGGCGCCCCATAGTCCAGGACCACCACGTACCCCACCACCACCTCGGGGAAAAGCATCTGCACCGAGGAAACCTCGCCCACCAGGTCGTCCAGGCGGTTGGGCCAGGAGCCGCTGGGGTTGCGCAGGATGGCCTTCAGGGAGAGGAGGAGCCGGGGCTTCGGGGGAAGCCCGGGCCCCCCGGGGTAGACCAGGCCCAGATCCCAGGACTTCTCCCGGGCCAGACCCGGGACCGGGGTTTCCCGCTGCAGGTGGGGCCAGAGGTGGGGTGGAAGACGGGTGCGCAGGCGGCTTATGAGGTAGTCGGCCACGGGGTTCTGCCGTCCGCTATCCTGAGAGGAAGCCCGCAAAACCCCCTGCAGGGCCCTCTCCAGGTCTGCAATCCATGCCTCTTGCCCCATTAAGCCCCCTCCACCATAAGAACGTGGCCCTCCGCTTCCCGCCCGAAGCGCCTTCGGGCAAGCTCTGCGTACCGAGGTACCAGCTCCACCCCGATGGAGTTCCGCCCGTGCCGGGCGGCAGCGATGAGGGTGGTGCCGGTGCCCGCGAAGGGGTCCAGCACCGTGTCCCCCACGAAGCTGAACATGCGCACCAGCCTCTCCGCCAGCTCCAAGGGGAAGGGCGCGGGATGGGCCTTGGTGCTCTCCCCGGGGATGTCGTCCCAGATTTGGCGGAACCAGCAGGCGAAGAGGTCTTTAGGGATGCGGCTGCGCTCCCTCTGCTCAGGGGTGGGCCTGCGGTAGCCCCCGGGCTTCCTTTGCATCAAGATGTACTCCACCTCGGTCTTGATGATGGCTCCAGGCTCGTAGGGCTTGCCCAGGAAGAAGCCAGGGCGGTCGGCCTCGAGGGCCGCATTGGTGTGCTTGTGCCAGAGGATAGGGTTGAGGTTGTCAAAGCCGATTTTGCGGCAACGAACCTGGATGTCGGCGTGGAGGGGGAAGACCAGGTGGCGCCCGAACCGCCTCCGGGCCACGGCCACATCCCCCACCACCACGATGAGCCGCCCCCCCGGCACCAGCACCCGAAAGACCTCCCGCCAGACCCTATCCAGCTCCTCCAAAAAGGCCTCGTAGTCCTCCACGTGCCCGAGCTGCCCCGGCGCGTCCTCGTACCGCTTCAAGGTCCAGTAAGGGGGCGAGGTGAGGGCCAGGTGCACCGAAGCTGTGGGAAGGCTCTTCAGGACCTCCCGGGCATCCCCCACCAGGAGGCGGTGGGCCGTGGGGGGAAGGGAAGAACCTTCGCTGGGTACCCCGAGCTCCTCTTGGTCCAGGGCGAGAAGAGGGTTGGGACTCATTGGGCCTCAGTATACGAGGGAACCTCCCGGAGGACACCTTCCGGCCACCGCCCCCCCAGGGCCTCCCAGGCCCGGGCCATATCGGGGGGCACGGGGGCCAAAAACTCCAGGATGCGCCCCGTGCGGGGATGGGGGATGCGGAGCTCATAGGCGTGGAGGGCCTGCCGCCCGATGTGGGGGCTTTTCCGCCCGTAAAGTTCGTCCCCCAGGATGGGGGCCTTGAGGTGCTTGAGGTGCACCCTTATCTGGTGGGTGCGGCCCGTGTGGGGCCGGGCCTCCACCAGGGCGTAGGGCCCGGCGGTGGCCAGGACCTGGAAGTCGGTTTCCGCGTAGCGGGGGGCGATGCCCCCCACGTGCATCTTGTGCCGCTCCACGGGGTGGCGGCCGACGGGGGCGATGAGGGTGCCCTCCTTGGGGTGCCCCTCGGTGATGGCCAGGTAGCGCTTCATCACCAGCCTGTCGCGGAAGGCCCGGGCCAGGGCCTCGAGGGCCCCCCCATGCTTGGCCACCACCAAAACGCCGCTGGTGTCCTTGTCCAAGCGGTGGACGATGCCGGGGCGCACCTCTTCGGGCCGCTCGGCCTCCTGGAGAGGAAAGTACCGCCCCAAGAGAGCGTTGACCACGGTGCCCGTGTATACTCCGGGAGCCGGATGGGTAAGAAGCCCCGCAGGCTTGTTGAGAACCAGGAGGTCCTCGTCCTCATAGAGCACCGGGATGGCCAGGTCCTGGGGAGCCACGAAGGGCTTTTCCTCAGGGGGAACCACCAGCACCTCTTCTCCCTTAAGGCGATAGGAGGGCTTTTCCACCACCTTTTCCCCCACCTGGACCCGGCCCTGGGCGATCCACTCCTGGGCCCGGCTGCGGCTCACCCCACAGGCCTCGGCCACCGCCTGGTCGAGGCGCACCCCTTCCATGCGAAAGCGCACCACGCTCTCCATGATACGAACCCCGGCGTGGGCCTCGCCACGCCGGGGTCCTGTGGCAGGCTACATGAAGCGCTTCCGCCGCTTGTAAGCCTTTACCTCCTTGAAGCTCTTGCGCCCACCCCCCTTGGCCACCCCCAGGTAGAACTCTTGCACGTCGGGGTTTTCCAGGAGGTAGTCCCGGTCCCCCTCCAGGACGATCCGCCCGGTTTCCATGATGTAGCCGTAGTGGGCGATGGAGAGGGCCACCCGGGCATTTTGCTCCACCACCAGGACCGTGACCCCCTCCTCGGCGTTCACCCGGGCCACAATGTCAAAGATCTCCCGCACCAAAAGGGGAGCCAGACCCAAGGAGGGCTCGTCCAGGAGGAGGAGCCGAGGCTTGGCCAGGAGGGCCCGGCCGATGGCGATCATCTGCTGCTCCCCCCCGGAGCAGTACCCGGCCAGGCGGTGCCGGAGCTCGGCTAGCCGGGGGAAGTAATGGTAGATGCGCTCCAGATCCTCCTTAAGATGGCTGTCCTTACGGGTCAAGGTGCCCACCCGCAGGTTCTCCTCCACCGTGAGGTGCTTGAAGACCCGGCGGCCTTCCAGCACCTGGACGATCCCCATCCTCACGATCTCCTCGGGGGGGCGGTTATGGATGGGCTTTCCCTGGTAGAGGATCTCTCCCCTCACCACTTCCCCGTCCTCGGGGATCAAAAGGCCGGAGATGGCCCTTAAGGTGGTGGTCTTCCCCGCCCCGTTAGGGCCCAGGAGGGCGGTGATCCGCCCTTCGGGCACCTTCAAGGAGACGCCGCGCAGCACCTGGATGATGTCATGGTAGACCACCTCGATGTTGTTGACCAAAAGGAGGATGGGGCCTAGGTCTTCGGGACGCGTGGGGTTCAGGCTCATGGCGTAAAGGAAGGCCCGGGGGCAAGCCCCGGGCCCATGGGCTTACTTGCCGTAGTGCACCTTGCGGAAGAGGGCCGAGGTGAAGGGCTCGGTCACGGGGACGAAGCGGCCCCCCTTGGCCTCGAGGATCCTCAGGCCCTCCGCCCCGGTGTGCTCGCTCTTGGTGAAGTCGATCTCGATGCCCTGCTTGGTGGACACCGCAAAGCCCGGCTTGAAGGCGTTGGGCCCGTTCATCCCGATGATGGCCTGGTACACCGTCTCGTTGGTGATGCGCTTGAAGCGCTCCTGGGCCCGGCGCATGGCCTCCACCGCAATGGCCGTAGCCAGCATGCCGTTGGTGTAGTTCACGCTCTCCACGATGGCCTGCGGACGCCCGTACTTCTGCCCGAGCTCCTTCTGCAAGCGGATACCCGGGGCATCCTCGTGGAACATGTAGAAGCTGGTGGCCCAGAGGAACCCCTCCGCCGCATCCCCCGCCAGGTTGATGAGGTCCGGGCCGCCGGTGTAGTGGGCTCCAAGCTGCCTCATCTTCTTATCCAGGCCCAGGCGCTTGGCGTCTTTCAGGATGTTGGCCACGGGTCCGGCCACGTTCTGGTGGACGATGAACTCCACCCCTGCGGCCTCAAAGCGCTTCAGGAGGGCGGTGTTGTCCAGGTTGCCCGCCCCCACCTCCTGAACATCCACAATCTGGAGCCCCAACTGAGCTGCCGCCTTCCGGGCATCGGCCACCGGGGCCCGGCCGAAGGGAGAAGGATGCACCACCAAGGCCACCTTGGCCCCCTTCTTCTGCTTGGCGATGTACTCCAGCAGGGCCACCACCTGCTCGGAGTAGGTGGAGGTGGGGATGAAGAAGTAGTCGTTGTTGGGCGGGTCGATGAGCTCCACGTGCATGGAAGCCGGGATGGTCACCACCTTCACCTCTTGGATGAGGCCTTTGAGCTGCAGGTTGGCCCCCGTGGCGTAGGAAAGGAACACGGGAATCTTGAAGCGGTCCAGGGCCTCCTCAAAGAAGCGCTGGGTGTTGGCGTTGTTGTACTGGTCGTCTCGCACCAGACAGTTCAGGACCACCCCGGGGATCAGCTTCTTCTCGTTGGCGTACTTGCAATAGTCCTCCACCGCCGCCCCGTAAGGCGCCCCCGCATCCGAGGTGGGGCCGGTGATGGCCCCCGACCAGAGGATGGTCACCTGCTGCTGGCCCAAGGCCATGCCCGCCGCCGTCAGAAGACCCAACCAAAGTTTGCGCATGCACCTCACCTCCCATTGCCAACCCCAAAGGGGGGTTGCCTAGTACTTAAAGGGCCAGGTGCGGAAGTAGCTTCGCACGATCCGCCACCAGTTGTAAAGCCCCCTGGGCTCAAACATCAGGAAGAGGACGATGATGAGACCGAAGGCCAAGGGCCTTAAGGCGCTGGCCACATCCACCCCGGCCACGCTGAAGCCCAGGGCCTTGATGAAGTTGGACAGGGCCTCCATGTTCACGTCCAGAAGCTCCAGAAAAGCTGGTCCCAGGAAACTCCCCACCAGGGTACCCAACCCTCCCACGATAGCCATGGCCAAGAGCTTGATGGAAACCGCAAAGGTGTAGTCCTCTATGACCACGGCCCGGGACAGGTAGGCGTAGAGCACCCCCGCCACCCCCGCGTAGAAGGCCCCTAGGGCAAAGGCGAAAAGCTTGGTCCGTCCGGGGTCCATGCCCATGGCGTCCGCCGCCCGGTCGTTGTCCCTCACCGCCACCAAAGCCCTCCCGTAGCGGGTGCGCAGGAGGTTGCGGAAGAATACCGCAAGAAGGACCAAAACGGTCAGGGAAACGTAGTACCAGAAGTGAAAGTGGTTGCGAAAGCCCGCCTCATATCCCAAAAAGCTGGCCCGGGGCATGTCCATGGCCCCACCTTGTTTGAGAAGGGGCATGTGGCCCACGGTCCACTCAAACACCACCTGGAAGGCCAAGGTGGCCAGGGCCAAATAGAGGTGCTTCACCCGCAAGGAAGGGATGCCCACCAGGAAACCGAAAAAGGCCGCCACCAATCCGCCCAAGGGAACCACCAGCCAAAAGGGAAGCCCCTGGGGGGCAAGAAGGGCCGCAGTGTAGGCCCCCACCCCCATGAAGGCCGCCTGGCCGATGTTGATGAGGCCCGCGTATCCGGTGGTGATGTTGAGGCCCAGCACCGCCACGCTGTACACCAGAATCAGGTCAAGGATGAACACCTGGGTTCGGGACAAAAACTGGGGTAACACCAGGAGGAACCCCAGGAAGAGCAGCAAGGAAACGAGCTCCCGGTGGGTGGCAAAGATGCTGGTGTCCTGTTGGTAGCTGGTGCGGTAGTTTCCGGTCTGTGCCCAAGGGTTTCTCATACGCGCTCAATCTCCTCCGTGCCAAAAAGGCCATGGGGCTTGAACCAAAGGACCAAGAGCAAAACCAGAAAGGGGAAGACATCCCGGGTGCCCCCACCGGGGATAAAAGGGTCCAGGAAGCCCGCGGCCAGGTTTTCCAAGACCCCGATGAGGATCCCCGCCACCACCGCCCCCGGGATGGAATCCAGCCCTCCCAGGATCACCACGGGAAAAACCCGCAGGCCGATGTGCACCAGGCCGTCCAGGTTGAGGCCAGAGATGGTGCCCACCACCATTCCCGCCGCCGCAGCGGTGAGCCCCGCCGCCGCCCAGGCCAGGGCGAATACCCTCTCCACGGAAACCCCCAGGCTCATGGCCGCCATCTGGTCATCGGCCACGCTGCGCATGGCCACGCCCAGGGTGGAGCGCTGGAAAAACCAGGTGAAGGCCAGGAGGAAAAGCAGGGTGAAGGCCACCGCAAGGAGCTGGGCATAAGAGATCTGGACGCCCAAAAGGGTGAGGCCTCCAGCCGGAAGGAAGCTGGGATAGCTAAAGTTCCCCGCCCCGTAGGGGGTGAGGTGGATGAGGCCATCCAGCAGGGAGGCCAAGCCGATGGTGGCCATGATGACCGAGATGATGGGCTGGCCCACCAGGCGCTTGAGGAAAACCCGCTCCACCCCAAAGCCCAAAAGGGCAGTCAGGGCCAGGGCCAAGGCCGCCGCCAGGAGAAAGGGTGCCCCAAGGGACACCATGGCCCAGTAGGCCAGAAAGGCCCCTATGGCGATGAACTGCCCCTGGGCGAAGTTCACCACCCGGCTGGCCTTGTAGATGAGGACAAAGCCCAGGGCCGCTAGGGCGTAGACCAGGCCCAGGACAATGCCGGAGAAAAGGAGCTGCAAGAAGAAACTCACGCCACCACCTCCTCCCGCAGGTCCAAAACCGGTACCCGGGCCCGCACCCGCTGGACGGTCCCGTCCTGGTAGCGGTATTCCGCCTCCACCTCCACCGCTCCGGCCTGGGAATACAAGGCCTCCACCAAGGGCGCATACTTCTTGGCGATGAGGCCCCGGCGCACCTTGCCGGTGCGGGTCAGCTCCTCGTCGTCGGCGTCCAAGAGCTTATAGAGGAGGACGAAGCGCCGGATCTTCAGCTCCTCGGGAAGTTCCTGGTTCACCTTTTCCACCTCTTTGCGGATGAGCTCGGCCACCTCGGTCTTCAGGGAGAGGTCCAGATAGGTGGTGTAGGCCAACCCCCGGTCCTCGGCCCACTTGCCCACCGTCTGGGGATCGATGTTGAGGAAAGCCGCCAGGTAGGGCTTGCGGTCCCCGAAGACCACCGCCTCCTTGATGAAGGGGGAGAACTTCAGCTTGTTCTCCACGAACTGCGGGCTGAAGACCGTCCCCTTCTCCGTGCGCATCACGTCGGAAAGCCGGTCGATGACCACCAGGTGCCCGTCCTCCGTGAGGTAGCCGGCGTCCCCGGTGTGGAGCCAGCCATCCCGGAAGGTTTCCGCCGTGGCCTCGGGGCGCTCCCAGTACCCGGCGCAGACCGCATCGGAGCGGCAGAGGATCTCCCCTTCCTCGCTGATGCGCACCTCGGTGCCGGGAATGGGGAGGCCCACGGTGTCGTGGCGCACGTCCCCGTCCCGGTGGACGAAGGCGATGCCGGTGATCTCCGTCTGGCCGTAGATCTGCTTCAGGTTTACCCCGATGGCGTGGAAAAAGCGGAAGACATCGGGCCCCAAGGCGGCGCCCCCGGTATAGGCCCGCCTAAGGCGCAGGAAGCCCAACTGGTCGCGCAAGGGCTTGAAGAGCACCTGGTCCGCCAGCCAGTAGGCAAGGCGCAAACCCCAGGGCATGGGCCTCCCCCGCATGCGGTACTCCGCCGCCCGGTAGCCTATCCGGAGAAGCCTCTCGTACACGAAGCGGTTGAAGGCATAGGACTCCGACATGCGCACCCAGATGCTGCTCTGGATGCTCTCCCAGACCCTGGGGGGGCTGAACATCACGTGGGGGCCGATCTCCTTGAGGTCCTGCATGGCGGTCTCCACCGCCTCAGGAAAGTTCACGGCGAAGCCCCCGGTGAGGGCCACGGCCACGGACATCATCTGCTCCCCGATCCAGGCCAGGGGCAGGAAGGAGAGGTAGTCGTCGGTGGGTTCCAGGGGATCCACCTCCTGCAGGGCCACCCCCATGTGGATGAAGTTGCGGTGACGGAGCATGGCCGCCTTGGGCCTTCCCGTGGTGCCCGAGGTGGAGGAAAGGTGGCAGACCTCCTCGGGGCTGGCCTCGAGGAGGAGCCGCTCCACGGCGTCCGGGTTCTTCTGGCGGTGTTCCCTTCCCCGTTCCAGCACCTCCTCGAAGGAAAGGAGCCAGGGGTCCTTGTACCCCCGCATCCCCTTGGGATCCTCGTAGATAACGTGGCGGACCTGGGGGATCTCGTTTCGGATCTCGTAGAGCTTGTCCACCTGCTCCTGGTCCTCGGCAAGCACGATGCTGGCCCCCGTGTACTGAAGCATGTAAGCGATCTCGGCGGGGAGGCTACTTTGGTAGACCCCCACGCTGATCCCCCTGACCGCCTGGGCCCCCAGCTCGGCGTAGAGCCACTCGGGGATGTTGTCGGCGATGATGGCCAAACGCTCCCCGGGCTGGAACCCTAAGGAGAGGAGGCCGTGGGCGAAGAGGAGGACCTTTTCGTAGTACTCGGCGTAGGTGATCTCGTTCCAGATGCCATAGTCCTTTTCCCTCAAGGCCACCCGGTCCCCCTCCTTTTCCGCCCGGAGGCGCAGCAGCTGGGGCAGGGTGTAGCGCTTCATTTCGTAGGAGGGCCTTAGGGCCTTCATGCCTCCACCCCCAAGTAGGCCTCCTGCACCCGCGGATTCCTGGCCACCTCCTCCGGGACCCCCTCCGCGATCACCTGGCCGAAGTCCAGGACATAGACCCGGTCGGAGATGTCCATCACCACCCCCAAGTCGTGCTCGATGAGGATCACCGTGGTGCCCTGGGCCCGGATCTCCAGGATGAAGCGCACCATGTCCTCCTTCTCCTCGAGGGTCATCCCCGCCATGGGCTCATCCAGAAGAAGGAGCCTGGGGGAAAGGGAAAGGGCTCGGGCCACCTCCACCCGCTTCCTGACCCCGTAGGGGAGGTTCCCCACCAAGGCCTTGCGGTAGGGTTCCAGCTCCATGAAGTCGATGACCTCCTCCACCACCCGGCGGTTCCCCACCTCCTTGGCCAAAGCCTTACCGTAAAAGATCCCGGCCTGGACAAGGTGGTAGCCCAGGTGGGTGTGCCGAGCCAGCATGAGGTTTTCCAGCACCGTGAGGCCAGAGAAGAGCTCAATGTTCTGGAAGGCACGGGCGATGCCCAGACGGGTCACCTCATGGGGGCTTGCGCGGGTGATCTCGTGCCCCTCAAAGAGGATGCGACCTCGCTGGGGGTGGTAGAAGCCGGATATGCAGTTTAACAGACTGGTCTTCCCCGCCCCGTTGGGGCCGATGACGGAAACCAGCTCCCCCTCTTCCACCGCTAGGGAAACCGCCGAAAGAGCAGCCACGCCGCCAAAGGTCAGGGTGATGTTCTCCACCAGAAGCTGGGCCACGGACCTCCTCCCTAACAGCCGTTTGGGAGGAAGTATAAGGGGAGGCCACGAGGAATGTCAACGCTCTCTTGCCAGGGTGTAAAAACCCGTTAGACCCTGTATAGCCCTTCTTATGCTACACTCTTTAAGGTATTGGGGGCGAAGCCCCAGGGAGGGAAATGGATGAAAAGGACCTGGCAACCCAACCGGAGGAAGCGGGCCAAAACCCACGGCTTCCGGGCCCGCATGAGGACCCCAGGCGGCAGGCGGGTGCTGAAACGGCGTCGGCAGAAGGGCCGCTGGCGCCTTACGCCCAAGGTGAGCGGTTAAGCCCGAAGCCCCCCGCCACGGGGGGCAAGCTGCTTTCCCTCAAGGGGAACTGGGCTTTCCAGCGCCTGCGCAAGGGACGCGCGGGCCGGGGTCGTTTTGTGAACGTGAAGTGGTTGCCCGCCGGGGAGCTTCGTGTGGGCATTGTGGTGTCCAAAAAGGTAGGCAAAGCGGTGGTGCGCAACCGCATCAAGCGCCGCCTGAGGGAGATCCTCCGCCGCCTCCACCTGCCCAAGGCCCACCTCCTGGTGATCGCAAGCCCCGAAGCCCGGGAGGCCACCTTCGCCGAGCTCTTCCAGGACCTCATCCGCACCCTCAAGAAGAGCGGGCTGATACAATAGGCGGCGTGCGCGGCTTACTCATCCTTCTGGTCAAGGCTTACCGCAGGTTCATTTCCCCCCTGAAGCCCAAGACCTGCCGCTTCCACCCCACCTGCTCCGCCTACGCCCTCGAGGCCCTGGAACGCCACGGGGCCCTTTGGGGCAGCTACCTGGCGGCAAGGCGCATCCTAAAGTGCCACCCCCTCCACCCCGGAGGGCTGGACCCCGTCCCCCTGGTCTTTCCGCCCAGGAAGGCGAAGGAGGGCCTCCGATGAGGCGGCTTTGGGCTCTCCTTCTCCTCCTCGTGCCCGCGCTGGCCCTCGAGGCGGGCTTCAAGGACCAGGACATCAACGGGGACGGGGTGCCGGAAAAGATCGCCGTCACCAACCTCATGGACCTGGCCTTCAACGAAAAGGGTCAGGTGGTGGGCTGGTACGTGAAGACCTACAAGGGCACCGCCTTCAACGACTACACCCGGGCCCCCAACCTCTCGGCGGGCGGCCCCGTGGTGGCCCCGGAGGGGTTCACCCCGGAAAAGGCGGAGTTTCTGGTGGAGGATGGCCGCCTCCTGGCCCGCTTCCATGGGCAGGAGGGCACCCTCACCTACCGCATCGAGAAAGGCCGCTACACCGTGGAGATCCGCGCCGACTTCCCCCTAAGCCTGAAGCTCTCGGCCCAGGGCACCCCCAAGGTGCTCATGGAGGGGCAGAAGGAACCCATCCCCAGCGGGGAAGGCGCCTTGCGCTACCTGGCCTGGCAAACCAAGCCCAAAGCGGGCTACGCCCTGGTGGCCTTCGCCCAAGGACCCCTTTCGGGAAAGCTGGTGGGGAAGGAAGCCACCCTTACCCTAGCGCCCGGAGAGGCACTGAAGGTCTACGGAGGCCAGAACGAGCTGGTGCGCTTCCACGTGGAAGGCCTTCTCTCCCTGCCCGGCCTCTTTACCCCCAACATCTGGGGCCAGCTCTCCTTGGGCCTCCTCTGGCTCATGGAGACCGCCTTCCGCTACACGGGGAGCTGGGGGTTGGCCATCCTCTTCCTCACCCTGGTGGTGCGCCTCCTCCTTTGGCCCCTCATGCACCAGCAGTTCAAGAGCATGGCGGAGATGCAGCGCCTCCAGCCCCTCATCCAGAAGATCAACGAGAAATACAAGGACGACCCCAACAAGCGGGCAGAGGCCACCATGAAGCTCTACCAGGAGCACAAGGTGAACCCCGCCGCCGGGTGCCTGCCCCTTTTCATCCAGATGCCCATCCTCTTCATCCTCTGGAAGGTGATCGCCAACTACGAGTTCGGCCAAGGCCTCCTTTGGATCCCCGACCTGGCCCTGCCCGACCCCTTCTACGTTCTCCCCGCCCTTTACGTGGCCTCCACCTTCCTCTCCACCTGGCTCTCCGCCCACGGGAACAAGGACCTCATCCGCCAGAGCCTTTTCATGAACCTCATCTTCATCTTCCTGGTCCTCCAGTTCCCCTCGGGGGTGACCCTCTACTGGGTGCTCTCCAACCTCATCGGCTTGGTACAGCAATGGCTCATTAACCGAAGCCTTAAGCTCTTGGTGGCGTAAACTGGGGGCATGGAGAAGAAAAAGAGCATCGACGACCTCCTCTCCGACCTGGGCGTGCTGGAGGAGGCCCCGGTGGAGGTGGGGCTCAAGGAGGCGGGAAAAGAGTCCCGCCCCAAAGGGCCAAAGGAGGTGCTAGAGGAGTTCTTGGTGGGCCTCCTCCTGCGCCTGGACCCGGCCCACTACGTGGAGATCCGCCAGGAGGGCAACCTCCTCAAGGCGGAGGTCAAGGGTGGAGACCTAGGCCGCTTCATCGGCAAAGAGGGGCGCACCCTAAAGGCGGCCGAATACCTGGCGGGGGTAGTCCTGGCCAAGCACTTCGGCGGGGCCTACCGGGTGGTCTTGGACGCTGCTGGCTACCGCAAGCGCCAGGAGGAGAAGATCCGCAAGATCGCCGAAGACGCCGCCCTAACCGTGGAGATGACGGGCGAGCCCCTGCACCTCCCCCCCATGCGTCCCTCGGAACGGCGCATCGTCCACATGCTTCTCAAGAACCACCCCAAGGTAACCACGGAAAGCCAGGGGGAGGGGGAGGCGCGGCACGTGGTGGTCTATCCCCGTGATCAGGCTCCTCCGGGAACTACAGGCGAGGCTTAGGACGGCGGGGCTTCCCGAGGGCGAGGCCCTGGACCTCCTAGCCAAGGCCTCGAGGCTTTCCCGCAAAGACCTGCTCCTGCGGCTTGCCCAACCCCCTCCCCCTGGCACAGCGGAACGGGCCTTGGCCCTCTTGGAAAAACGCCTCACGGGCTACCCCCTGCAGTACCTCCTGGGGGAGGTGGAGTTTTTCGGCCTCCCCCTGAAGGTGGCGGAGGGAGTCCTCATCCCCCGGCCCGAGACCGAGGGCCTGGTGGAGTTGAGCCTAAGCCTCCCCTTGCCCGAAAGGCCCCGCCTCCTGGACGTGGGCACGGGCACGGGGGCCATCGCCCTGGCCCTAAAAAAACACCTCCCGGAAGCCCAGGTGTGGGCCACAGACACCGATCCCAAGGCCCTGGCCTTAGCCCGGGAGAACGCCAGCAGGCTGGGACTTGAGGTCACCTTTCTCCAGGCTCCCCTCACCGGCGGGGTGAAGGATCTGGACCTCATCGTCTCCAACCCCCCCTATCTGCCCGAGGCGTACCGGACCCAGGCTCCCCAGGAGCTGGCTTTTGAAAGCCCCCAGGCCCTCTATGCGGGAAGGGAAGGGCTGGATGTGGCCCGGCCCCTGGCCGAGGAGGCGGCGGAAGCCCTCAGACCGGGAGGCTTCCTCCTCCTGGAGCTGGCCCCGGAGAACGTGGGCCTCCTGGCGGAGGAGCTTAAGGCCAGCGGATGGGCAGATGTGGAGGTGCTACGGGACCTTTTGGGTCGGGACCGGTACCTCCGGGCCCGGAGGCCCCCCCAGGAGCTGGAAGGAAAGGAGGGGCCTTTCCGTGGTCCATAGATCCTTGGCCGCCACCACCCCCACCCGCACCACCCCCCGTCTCCCCTGAAGGAGGGAAAGCCCCCGGGCCAGCTCCTCAGGGGAGGGGAAGGTGGCGTACTCCGGGGCGTACCCCGCCTGCAAAAGCTTCTGCCGCACAGCCTCTCCCAGGGCCTCGAGGACCTCCTGGTTGCGGGCTGGGGTGGAAAGGAGAACGGTGCGTGCGGCCAAAACCTCCCCGGCGGCAAAGGCCTTGCGCTCGGGATAAAAGCGCACCCGCACCAGAAGCCTCCCCTCCCGGTACCCCGCCCCCTCCAGCACCGCAAGCCCCGGGCCCAGGGGAAGGTCCAGAAGCTCCACCCCCCGGAAGCCCTGGAGAAGAGCTCGGCGCTCGGCCACCCGTTCTAGAGCCTCCTTCCCCTCCTCCATCCCCAGGCGCACCTCCCCCAGGTAGAGGCCCTGGCTCAAGCGCAATAGGCTTTGGGCCAGCTGGCTCCTCTCCCCTTGGAGCACCTCCGCCTGCACCAGAAGGTTCCTCACCCGTTCCTCCGTCTGGCGAAGCTCCTCCCGGGCCCGGCTGAGGCTAAGCTTCAAGGCCTCCACCTCCTGGGCTAAGGCCTGGCGTTGCCGCCGGGCTTCCTCCAGGCGGGCAAGGGCCTGAAGCACCTCCCCCTGCAGGCGCCTCCTTTCCTCGCTAAAACGAGCCTTCTCCGCCTCCGCCCGCCGGACTGCCTCCTGAAGGGCGGTAAGACGCTCTTCCAAGGCCTTAAGCTCCCGGGCCTTTGCCGAAAGTTCCGCCGTTTTGTCCGCCAGCTCCCGGCTCCTTTCCTCCAGAAGCCGGGCCAGGGTCTGGCGCTCCGCCTCGAGGGCCGCCCGCTTCTTAGCCAGGGTCTCCTGTTCCCCTTCCAGGGCCTTCAGCTGGGAAGCCAGGGCCTCGGCTTCCTCCTCCAGGCGCTTCTTCACGGCACCAGCCTGCTCCAGGGCCTGGATCAGGGTTTTCCTTTCCTCCCTAAGGGCGTTGAGCTCCGCCAAAGCCCTACTGGCCTCGGCCTCCATGGCCGCCTTGGCCTCCAGGAGGACCTGCCGCTCCCTCCTAAGTTGGTCCCGCTCGGCCCGGATGGCCTGGGCCTCGAGGATCACCTCCCGGGCCTCCCGGAACACCAGGAGAAACCCCAGGTAGCTGAAAAGGGCGATCCCCACCCCCGTGAAGACCGCCACCAGGGTGGCCGTCTGCCGGGGCCTTAGGCCAAAAAGGCGGTAGTGGCGCTTCCCCGCCCACTTGGCCACCCTGTCCCCCAGGTAAGCCACTAAAGCAGAAAGGAGGAGGATCAGGATGAGGAGGGCCCAGAAGGTCATGGCTCAGAGCTCGTAGTCCTCGCCCAGGTAGTGCCGCCTCACCCCCTGGTCCCGGGCGAAGGTCTCGGGGTCGCCGTGGAAGAGGATCTCTCCGTCGTACATCACGTACACCCGGTCGGTGATGGCCAGGGTTTCCCGCACGGAGTGGTCAGTGATGAAGACCCCTACCCCCCGCCTTTCCCGGAGCTCGGCGATGACTTTTTGGATTTCCCTCACGTTTTTGGGGTCCACCCCGGTAAAGGGCTCGTCCAGGAGGATGAAGTCCGGGTTGGTGGCCAGGGCGCGGGCCATCTCCAGCCGGCGCCTTTCCCCGCCAGAGAGGGCGTAGGCCATGCGGTCCTTGAGGTGGTAGATGGCCAGCTCCTCCAGTAATGCCTTGGCCTTTTCCAGGCGCTCCGCTTTGGAGAGGGGCTGAAACTCTAGGACGGCCAAGAGGTTCTCCAAGACCGTCATGCGGCGGAAGGCAGAGGGCTCTTGGGGCAGGTAGCCGAGGCCCAGCTGGGCGCGGCGGTACATGGGCAGGCGGCTCACCTCCTGCCCCTTCAGGAAGATGCGCCCTCCCGTGGGCCTGATGAAGCCCACCATCATGTAGAAGGTGGTGGTCTTGCCCGCCCCATTGGGGCCGAAGAGGGCCACGATCTCCCCCCGCTTAAGGCTTAAGTCCACCCCCCGCACCACCTCCTTGGGGCCGTAACGCTTGCGCAAACCCTGGGCCAGAAGCTCCCCGTCCATTGCTCCTCAGCCTAAGGCCCCGTCTTTAGGCGCGGATGAGATAATGGGCGAGGTATGGTGGTGACCCGCATCGCCCCAAGCCCCACGGGGGACCCCCACGTGGGCACGGCCTACATCGCCCTCTTCAACTACGTCTGGGCCAAGAAGAACGGGGGCCGCTTCCTGGTGCGCATCGAGGACACCGACCGCACCCGCTACGTGCCGGGGGCGGAAGAGCGCATCCTGGCCGCCCTTAAGTGGCTCGGCATCCCCTACGATGAAGGGCCGGACATCGGGGGGCCTAGGGGCCCTTACCGGCAGTCGGAAAGGCTTCCCCTTTACCGCCAGTACGCCGAGGAGCTCCTGAAGCGGGGGTGGGCCTACCGGGCCTTCGAGACCCCAGAGGAGCTGGAACAGATCCGCAAGGAAAAGGGAGGCTACGACGGCCGCGCCCGCCACATCCCCCCCGAGGAGGCCGAGGAAAGGGCAAAAAGGGGCGAGCCCCACGTGATCCGCCTGAAGGTGCCGAGGCCCGGGAGTACAGAGGTAAAGGACGAGCTCCGGGGGGTGGTGGTCTACGACAACGCTGAGATTCCCGACGTGGTCCTCCTCAAGTCCGACGGCTACCCCACCTACCACCTGGCCAACGTGGTGGACGACCACCTCATGGGGGTAACGGATGTGATACGGGCCGAGGAGTGGCTGGTCTCCACCCCCATCCACGTCCTGCTCTACCGGGCCTTCGGTTGGGAGGTGCCCAAGTTCTACCACATGCCCCTTTTGCGCAACCCCGACAAGACCAAGATCAGCAAGCGGAAGAGCCACACCTCCTTGGAGTGGTACAAGGCGGAGGGCTTCCTGCCCGAGGCTTTGCGGAACTACCTGGCCCTCATGGGCTTTTCCATGCCCGATGGGCGGGAGATCTTCACCCTCGAGGAGCTCATCCAAGCCTTCAGCTGGGAGCGGGTCTCCCTGGGGGGACCGGTCTTTGACCTGGAGAAGCTCCGCTGGATGAACGGGAAGTACATCCGCGAGGTGCTCTCCTTAGAGGAAGTGGCGGAAAGGGTCAAGCCCTTTTTGGAGGCCGCGGGGTACTCCTGGCCGAGCGAGGCCTACCTCCTGCGGGCCGTAGAGCTCATGCGCCCCCGGTTTGACACCCTAAAGGAACTTCCGGAAAAGGCCCCTTACCTCTTCCGCGAGGACTACCCGCTTTCGGAAAAGGCCCTGGACAAGCTGCGGGAGGGCCTTCCCCTCCTGCGGGAGGTGAGGCCCCTCCTCGAGGCCCAGGAGGACTGGAGCGAGGCCGCCTTGGACGGCCTCCTTCGGGGCTTCGCCCAGGAGCGGGGCCTGAAGCTGGGCCAGGTGGCCCAGCCCCTGCGGGCCGCCCTCACGGGGAGCCTGGAAACCCCGGGGCTTTTTGAGATCATGGCCCTTCTGGGGAAGGAGCGGGTGCTCTCGCGGCTGGCGCGGGTCCTGGGGGACCGCCCCTGAAAGGCTGTAAGTGAAAAGCAGCGCAAAAGGGGCTATACTGTTTCCCATGAGGCGCCTTCTTGTCCTTCTGGTGCTTCTTTTTGGTTTAGCGAGCGCGCAAAGCGCCATACAGATGCGCTTCGGCTACGGGGAGGGCTTGGGCCTCACCTTCGGAGCGGGGGTGGAAAGCCGCCTCCGGCAGAACCTCTCCGGCCGCCTCACCGCCGAGCTTTCCCCCGCGGCCCCGGGGGTGGCCCTCGAGGCCGCCCTCCTCTTCAAGCCCGACCTGGGCCAGTACGACCCCACCCTGGCGGGCCTCCTGCCCTACTTCGGCGGGGGCCTGGGGGCGTTGGTGGGGCCGAGCCTTACCGCTGGGGTGAGCTTCACCATGGGGCTGGAAGGGCTTTTGGACCCCTTCACCGGGCTTTTCGCTGAAGGCGCCTACGTCTACGGCTTCGCCGACTTCCCCAAGGTGTGGCGCTTCGCCTTGGGGGTGAACTTCCGGTAGTCCATGGGCTTCTTTGACCGCCTCAAAGCCGGCCTCTCCAAGACCCGGGAAAAGCTCCTCAGGGCCGTCCCCTGGGGAGCCGACCCCGAGGAGGTCTTGGAGGAGCTGGAGATGGCCCTCCTGGCCGCAGACGTGGGCCTGGCCGCCACCGAGGAACTTCTGGCCGAGGTGCGGGCCTCCGGGCGGAAAGACCTGAAGGAGGCGGTCAAGGAGAAGCTCGTCCAGATGCTAGAACCGGACGAGCGCCGGGCCACGCTCCGCAAGCTGGGCTTCCGCCCGCAGGCTCCCAAACCCGTGGAGCCCAAAGGCCACGTGGTCCTGGTGGTGGGGGTGAACGGGGTGGGCAAGACCACCACCATCGCCAAGCTGGGCCGCTACTACCAGGGCCTGGGTAAGAAGGTCATGTTCTGCGCCGGGGACACCTTCCGCGCCGCGGGGGGAGCTCAGCTTTCCGAGTGGGGGAAGCGCCTCGGCATTCCGGTCATCCAGGGCCCAGAAGGCGCCGACCCCGCCGCCCTGGCCTTCGACGCCGCCCAGGCCCGCAAGGCCCGGGGCCTAGACCTCCTCTTCGTGGACACCGCCGGGAGGCTCCACACCAAGCACAACCTCATGGAGGAGCTCAAGAAGGTGAAGCGGGCCATCGCCAAGGCCGACCCCGAGGAGCCCAAGGAGGTCTGGCTGGTGCTGGACGCCGTCACCGGGCAAAACGGCCTGGAACAGGCCAAGCGGTTCCACGAGGCCGTGGGCCTCACGGGGGTCATCGTCACCAAGCTGGACGGCACCGCCAAGGGCGGGGTGCTGGTGCCCATCGTGCGCACCCTCAAGGTGCCCATCCGCTTCATCGGGGTGGGGGAAGGCCCGGACGACCTCCAGCCCTTTGACGCCGAGGCCTTTGTGGAAGCCCTGCTGGAGGCCTAAGTGCCCCTCCATTATCCTTGCCCCATGCCAGCCCCTCTGCGCATCCACCTGAGTCCTGAGGAAGACGCCCAGCTGCGGGAACTGGAGACCAACCCCGTGGTGCCCCACAAGGTGCGCCGCCGCGCCCAGGCCGTCCGCCTGGCGGCCCAATGATGGACCGCCCCCCGCATCCCCGGCCACCTGGGCCCGGACCGCACCCTGCTGGCGGAAGCCTTGGAGGGACGGTTCTTCACCCGCTTCCATCCGGGGACGGTGCGGCGGAGGCTCCTGGCCCTGGGGTACCGGTGGGGGCGAATGCGGTACGTGCCGGTGGAGACGGTGTGGCGGCGGGTGAAGGGGTGGTTGCTGCCGCGACGGTACTACGGGAGCGTGGGGGAGGTGAGGCGAGGGGTGGAGGAGGCGTTGAGGAAACTGCAGGAGCGCCTGGAGAGGGAAGTGGGGCAAAGTCTATGCATGGCTACTTCGGTGCCCGCACGCAAAGGTTGCCCCACCGGCCAAAGCCAAAGCGACGCGCTCATGGCCTTTTTGGGGCCCCCGTCGTGGCGCAAGCCACGACGGGGTTAAGCCTCTTCCTCCTCCTTCCCGCGCCAGGGGCAATGGCGGCACCCTGAGCCACAGCAGTAGCCCCGCTTGCGGTGGTAGGCCTCGGTGAAGACCATCCGCCCCTCCTCCCAATAGAAGTCCTCGCCCTCCACAAGCTCTTCCCTCATAAGGAGCAGTTTAGGGGTATGCTGGGACCGATGCGGCGCGGCTCCCTCATCTTGGCCTTCGCCTGGCTGGTGGCCCTGGTGGCCACCTTGGGAAGCCTCTACTACTCCGAGGTGCGCCTTTTCCTGCCCTGCGAGCTCTGCTGGTACCAGCGCATCTTCATGTACCCGCAAGCGGTGATCCTGGGCCTGGCCCTTTGGCGGCAGGATTTTGCCATATGGCCTTACAGCCTGGCCCTTTCCCTCATCGGGGGCGGATTCAGCACCCTACATCTCCTGGAACAGCGCTTCCCCGACCTCTTCACCCTGGCCTGCAAGCCTCCGGTGCCCTGCTCGGTGGAGTACATCCCCCAGTTCCCCATCCCCCTGCAGGCCCTCATCGCCTTCGCCCTTATCGCCCTCAGCATGGGGTTCCTGGCCAGGGAGGTCCGGCGGGCGGGTCAGAGGGGGTAGCCGAGGCCCTCGAGGACCGCCCGCACCCTATAGCCCAGGAGGTCCTCCGGAGGGTAGACCACCTGCACCCTTTCCCAGACTCCCTTCTCCACCGGGGCCAGGGCCACCAGGGCGTGGAAGGGCTGGAGTACGTCCAGGCTAAGCCGTCCTCCCGCATAGAGGAGAAGGTCCACCTTCAAGGAAAGGGCCCTGGCCTCCTCCGGCCTTAGGGCCACGTGCCCCCGGGCCCGCTCCGGCAGGCGGGCCAAAAAGCTATCCCCTTCGGCGAAGCTTAAGGCCACCACGGAAACCTGGGCCAGGGGCCTGAGGAAAGGGACCAGGGAGGGCCGTAAGGGCCCAAGCCATAGCCCCCTGGCCCCGGGGAAGTGGGCGGAGAGAAACCGCTCCAGGGCCACCCCTTCCGTGTACTGCCCGGCCACCCCCCCCACCCGGGGCAGCAAAAGGTCCACAAGCCCCGCCTCCCGGGCCTCTGCCTCCAGGAAAAGGCCTGGGGCCACGTCCTGAGGAGGCGGCAAGGCCTCCCCTAACACCGCCCCTGCCAGGCCCAGGGGGGCCAGGCAAGCAAGCACCTTCCAGGGATCCTCCGTCTCCACGGGGTAGGGGAAGAGGGGAAGCCTGGCCGTGGCCACCTCGGCCACCAGGCGGTCAAACAGGGGAGAAGGCGCCCGGTGGAGAAAGATCAAGGGACGGACTTTCTGATACTCCGGGCGCACGGCTTCACCCCACGGGCCTCAGGTCGGCGTACTTGAGGGAAAGCCGCTTCAGGCCCACCCCCTCAAAGTGCACCGTGACCTCGTCCCCGCTGGCCGCCACCACGGTGCCCTGGCCGAAGCGGGGGTGGATCACCTTCTCCCCACCCCTATAGGCCCCTGGCTTGGGCTTGGAGGCCCGGGCTTCACTGGGGGCAGGGGAAGGGGAAACCGTGGCCGAGGCCCGGTAGGGGTCGTACTCCTCGTAAAGCCCTCCCTCCACTTCCTCCAGGAAACGGCTTGGCCGGGTAGCCTCCGTGCGCCCGTAGATCTCCCGCTCCTCGGCGTAGGAAAGGTAAAGCCTCTCCTGGGCCCGGGTCACCCCCACGTAGAAGAGGCGGCGCTCCTCCTCCAGGCCCTCCAGGGTGTTCACCGAGGAGCGGTGGGGCAAAAGCCCTTCCTCCACCCCCACCACGAAGACCACGGGAAACTCCAGCCCTTTGGCGTTGTGCAGGGTCATGAGGGCCACCTTGCCCTCGGGCTCCCCCGGCTCCTCCGCCCGGGCGGTGAGGGCCACCTTGTCCAAAAACTCCATAAGACCCTCTGCCTCCTTGGCCGCCCGGAGAAGCTCTTCCACGTTCTCCAGGCGGTCCTCGTGATCCTCAGGGTAAGCCTCCCGCAGGTAAGCGGGGTAGTCCGTGGCCAAAAGGAGGTGGCGGAAAAAGCCCTCCGCCGGTCCAAAGGCCAGTTCCTGGAGCTCCTCCATCAGGGCCAGGAAGTGGCGCAAGGGGGCAGGGCGGGGCAGAACCTCTGCCGCCACCTTGAGGGCCTCAAAGAGGGGAAGCCCCTTTTCCCTGGCAATGGCCTCCACCTTCTCCACCGTGGCAGGACCGATCCCCCGAGGAGGGGTGTTCAGCACCCGCTTGAGGCTCACCCCGTCCAAGGGGTTCAGGGCGAGGCGGGCGTAGGCCAGGAGGTCCTTCACCTCCGCCCGTTCAAAGAACCCCACCCCCCCCACCACCCGGGCTGGAACCCCCCGGGAGGCCAGGGCCTGCTCCAGGAGGCGGCTTTGGGCGTTGGTGCGGTAGAGGACCGCCACCCGGTCGAAGGGAGGCCCCAAACGCAGGATCTCTTCGGCCACGAACCGGGCCTCGTCCCGGGCATCCCGGGCCCGGTATAGGCGAACGGGCTCCCCCCCGGGTTTCACGGGCCTCAAGGTCTTTTCCAGGCGCAGGGCATTGTTCACGATGAGGGCGTTGGCAAAACGCAGGATGGCCTCGGTGGAGCGGTAGTTCTCCTCGAGGCGGTACACCTTGGCCCCGGGGAAGTCCCGGGTAAACTCCAGGATGTTCTTGATGTCTGCGGCGCGGAAGGAGTAGATGCCCTGGTCCGGGTCGCCCACGGCCATGAGGTTGGCCTCCTCCCCCGCCAGGAGCTTGGTGAGGCGGTACTGGACGGGGCTCGTGTCCTGGTACTCGTCCACGTGGATGAAGCGGGCCCGCTTCCTGACCCGCTTCAAGACCTCCGGGTCCCCTTCCAGAAGGCGCAGGGCATAGAGGAGGATGTCCCCGAAGTCCAAGGCCCCCTGGGCCTTGAGGGCCTCCTCGTAGCGCTTCAGCACATCCAAAAGCCTCCCCCGGCTCAGCCCGGCGTAGTAGTCGGGAAGCTCCGAAAGCAGGGACTCGGGGGCCTCCCCCCGGTTCTTGGCCCGGTCTAAGAGGCCCTTGATGGGCCCGGGGCGTGCAGCAAGCCCCAGCTCCTTTAGCACCTCCTTCAGGAGGGCGGTCTGGTCGTCCTCGTCGTAGACCACAAACCCCGGCCTCAACCCCACCCTCTCCCCGTAGACCCTCAGAATCCGCAAGGCGGCGGAGTGGAAGGTGGCCACCCAAAGCTCCCCTGCCCCTTTCACCATCCGCCTAAGGCGCTCCTTCATCTCCTCAGCGGCCTTGTTGGTGAAGGTGACCGCCAGGATCTCCGAGGGGAAGACCCCTCGCCGGGCCATGAGGTAGGCCACCCGGTGGACCACGGTGCGGGTCTTGCCGCTGCCCGCTCCCGCCACCACCAAGGCCGGCCCCTCAAAGTGCAAGACCGCCTGGCGCTGGGCTTCGTTCAGGGAGTGGAGGAGCTGGTCGTCCACGGGGGAGAGTGTACCACGGGGTAGACTCTAGGGCATGGAGCTCTACCCCACGCAGGATGGCTTCCTGGGAGAGATCGCCAAGGGTTTCACCTTCGCCGCCGTGGCCCGGCTGGCGGCGGGCTTTGGCGCAAGGGTGCAGGAAGAGGGGCTTGGACGGGTGGTGGTGGCCCACGACGCCCGCTTCCTGGCGGGGGAGATGGCGGAGGAGGCGGCGGGGGTGCTTGCGGGGTTGGGCCTGGAAACCTACCTGCTCCGAGGCCCCGCCCCCCTCCCCCTGTTCGGCTTCGCCCTCGAGGAGCTGGGGGCCGCGGGCTTCTACCTCTCCGCGGGCCGCAGGCCCGCCCGCTACCAGGGGGTGAGGCTCCGCCTGGGAGCGGGCCATCCCCTCGCCCCGGAGGGGGTTCTCCTGCCCGAGGAAGCCCCGGAGGCCCGAGGCGGCTTCCAGGTCCTGGACCGCAAAAAGGCCTACGTGGAGCGCCTGGCCCAGAGCGCTGGGGAAGGGCTTGGGGCCAAGGCGGGGGTGGTCTACCTGGACACCCTGGGCGGGGCGGGCGGGGGGCTGATGCCCCTTGCCTTCAAGCGCCTGGGCCTTGGGGCGGAGCTTAGGGAGCTCCACCCCCTCCCCCACCCCCTCTTCTACGGGGTGGACCCCGACCCCAAGCCGGAAAACCTTTCCACCCTCCTCGCCCTCATGAAGGCGGTGGAACCCCCGGCGGTGGGCTTCGCCCTGGACGGGGATGCGGACCGCCTGGCCGTGGTCCTGCCTGGGGGGGAGGTGCTCCCTCCAGAGGAGGTCTTGGCCCGCCTGCAGGAGGCCCTAGGGGGCCTCGAGGTGGAGGCGGACGGGGAAGGCGGCTTCCGCTTCCCCTGGCACCTGAAGGAAAAAGACCCCTTCCTGGCCGCCCTCTTCCTCCTCAAGGTCCTCCTATGAAGCAGCTCCTCCCTGGACTTTACCTCCTCCCCGTACCCATCCCCTACCCCTTGAAGACGGTGAACCTCTACCTCCTGAAGGGCCAAGGGGAGGTGGCTCTGGTGGACACCGCCCTGGGCACCCGCACCGCCCGGGGCACCCTGGAGCTCTACCTGGCAGAGCTCGGCCTTTGCTTCCAGGATGTGAAGGCCGTCCTCCTCACCCACCACCACCCCGACCACTACGGCCTGGCGGGCTTTTTCGAGGGGCTTGGGGCAAGGGTTTACCTGCACGAGGAGGAGCTTTCCCGGGGCCACCGCTTCTGGCTCCACCCTGAGGCCTTTGAGGAGGCAAGCTGGCGGCTTTTCCGGGAGCACGGCACCCCCGAGGAGGCCCTTTGGGGCATCCGGGAAACCATGGCCAAAACCCGGGAGCGGGTCCATCCTCCCCAAAATCCTGCGCCCCTGAAGGACGGGGAGGTGTTGGAGGTGGCCGGCAAGAAGCTCAGGGTCATCTGGACCCCTGGCCATGCGGATGGGCACGTGGCCTTCTTTTTGGAAGAGGAAGGAATCCTCCTGGTAGGGGACGCCCTCTTGGAACGGGTCTCCCCCAACGTGGGCCTTTGGGCCTACACCCGGGAAAACCCCTTGAAGGACTTCCTCGCCTCTTTGAAGCGCCTAGAGGAGGTCCCCGCGCGGATAGCCCACGCCGGCCACTTCGGCCCCATCCCGGACGTGGCCCAAAGGGCCCAGGAACTCGTCGCCCACCACGAAGAGCGCCTTTCGGCCCTCCTCACCCACCTGGAAGGCCCCAAGACCGCCTGGGAACTCTCCCTGAAGCTCTTCCCCCAGGAGCTGGACGCCGCCGGGAGGCGCTTCGCCTTCGCGGAAACCCTGGCCCACCTGGAGTACCTGCGCCAGGAAGGGGAGGTGGACCGGGAAGGCCCCCCCTACCGCTACTTCCGCAGGTGAGGCCTGGGGCTCAGTCCAGCACGAAGCGGTCCTCGCTTTCATGGAGGCGCACCCGGTGGACGATGCGCTGGTCCTGGCCCCCGTTCCCCTCGGTCATGGCCACCACGCTCACGTAGGGCCGCAAGGGGCTTCGCAACACCTTCTTGGTGAGGGTTTCCTCCACCTGGAAGATGCCCGCGGAGTTGTTCATGGTGACCTGGATCTCCACGGGCGTCTTCTCCCCCTTCAGGATGCGCACCTCGTCCACCGCCAAGGCGCTGATGGAATGGATGTCAATGCTTCCCAGGGCAAAGGCCTTCCGCCCCCGGCCCTTGGTGATGTCGGTGCCGTCGGCCACGGCGGTGACCCCTGCCTCAATGGTCAAGGGCTCAGGGGAAAGGTCATGGCTGTAAATGCCGTGAAGGATGAGGGCCCTAAGGGCCGTGCGTTGTTCGGGGTCGGGGTAAATCTTCTCCAGGATGCGGTTCAGGATGGGTAGGGCCAGGGTGACGCCAAAGGCCTCATGGTGGTCCCGGTGCACCTGGTTGCCCAGGTCGTGGAGCATGGTGGCAAGGAGGACCACCACGTAGGCGTCCTCCAGCTCCCCGGCCCCCGACTCCACGGTGTCCAAGCGCACCCCGGCCTCGCTCAAGAGGGAGAGGATGGCCACGCTGGCCGCCCCCGTGAGGAGGGCATGGACCCGGCCATGGTCGTTGTAGCCCAGCTTGCGCATGGTGAGGTAGTTGGCCATGTTCCACCCAGCCCGGGCCTCGGGGTCTTGGATGAGGAGCTCGTAGGCCTTAAGGGCTCTGGGAAAGGCCTTTAGACGCTCGCGAATGGACTGGTCGGCCTCGGCGTACAGCTTGGCCTTGGGGCTGGCAACGTGGACGATGCGCTCCCCCGTCATGGGCAATTTCACATTACACCACACTCCGGATGGCCATACCTACCCAACACCCTCATACGCCTAAAAGAAGCCAGAGGGTGAAGCCCAAGCCCCTCCCCAAGGGAAAGGGCTTACCCTTACTCTCCCTTGAAGTTCGGCGCCCGCTTCTCCAAAAAGGCCCGCACCCCTTCCTTCATGTCCTCGGTGGCGGAGGCGTAGCCGAAAAGGTCGGCCTCGATCTCCAGGGCCTCCGCCAGGTCCAGCCCCTCGCCCCGCACCACGCTCTCCTTGGCCAGGGCCAGGGCGATGGGGGCGTTTTTCAGGATCTGCCGGGCGAGCCTTTTCGCCTCCTCGAGGGCGTCCTCCGCCACGCGGTTCACCAACCCCAAGGCGAGGGCTTCTTCCGCGGACACGTGCCGCCCGGTGAAGATGAGGTCCAGAGCCCGCCCCCGCCCGATGAGGCGGGGAAGGCGCTGGGTGCCGCCGAAGCCAGGAATGAGGCCTAGACCCACCTCAGGCAGGCCCAGCTTGGCGCCCTTGGCGGCCACCCGCAGGTCGCAGGCCAGGGCCAGCTCCAGCCCGCCCCCCAGGGCATACCCGTTGATGGCGGCGATGGTGGGCAGGGGCAAGGCGGCGATCTCGGCGAAGACCTGCTGGCCCAAAAGGGCATATTCCCGGGCCATGAAGGGGTCTTTGAGGGCGGCGATCTCCTTTAGGTCCGCCCCGGCGGCGAAGGCCTTGCCCTCCCCGGTGAAGATGGCCACGCGGGCCTCGGGGTCTTGGTGGATGACCTCGGCCACCTCCGCCAGCTCCTGGAGAAGGTCTTGGGAAAGGGCGTTCAGGGCCTCCGGCCGCCTTAGGGTCACCAGGGCGATGCCCTCCTCCACCTCGTAGGAAAGGTGCTCGAACTCGGGGATCTCCAGGATGAACTCGTGCTCGCCTTCGTGCTCGTGGGCCATGCTACACCTCCAAAAGGGCCTCGAGGGCCACCTCCACCATCCGCCTTACGCCTTCTTGCAAAACCTCAGGCGGAGCCAACTCCGGGTCGCCGATGCGGTTGGAAACCGTGAGGATGGCTCCCGCCCGCACCTTCCGCATCTTACCCAGGAGGAAGAGGGCGCTGGCCTCCATCTCAAAGGCCAAGACGCCAAAACGGGCCCAGGCCTTGGCCCCTTCCGGGGTGGTGGCGTAGAAGGCGTCCTCCGTGGCCACCAGGCCCACGTGGTGGGGAAAGCCCTTCTCTTCCGCCTTCCGCCAAAGGGCCCGAAAGAGTTCGGCGTCGGGCACGGGAGCGTAGGGACGGCCCTCCAGGTACTGCCGGGTGGCCCCGTCTAGGGGCACCGCCCCCTGGGCGATCACCAGGTCCCCCGGGGCTAGGGCTTCGTCCACCGCCCCACAGGTGCCGACCCGGAGAAGCACCCTGGCCCCCAGGCTCACCAGCTCCTCGGCCACGATGCTGGCCGAAGGGGCCCCCATGCCCGTGGTCTGCACGGAAACCGGCACCCCCCGGTACCAGCCAGTAAAGCCCAGAAGGCCCCGGTAGGAGGTGTAGAGCCGGGGTTCCTCCAGGAAGGTGGTGGCGATCCACTCCGCCCGCCCCGGGTCCCCGGGCAGGAGCACCCTTTCTGCCACCTCTCCCTTCTTGCCCCGCACGTGGATGGGACCCATACCGCCCCATTTTAAAGCCGTAAGATGGGAAGCCCTTCCACCAAGGCCTCGTCGTGGGTGGAGAAGAGAAGAGCTGCCCCCACCTCCCTGGCCAACTCCCGCATGAGCCTGAGCACCTCCTTGGCCTGGGTGCGGTCCAGGCTGGCCGTGGGCTCATCGGCCAAAAGAAGCCTGGGGCGAAGGTACAGGGCCCGGGCCACCGCTACCCGCTGCCGTTCCCCACCCGAAAGCCTCTGGGGCAGGAAATCCGCCCGTTCCCTAAGGCCCAGCCGGGCAAGGAGCCCAAGGGCAAGGGCCCGGTCCACCCGGCCCGCCAGGTAGCCGGGGGCCAGGACGTTTTCCAAGGCGGTGAGCTCCGGGAAGAGAAAGTGGTGCTGGAAGACAAGACCCATAAAGCGAAGCCGCCTCCTGGCCAAAACCCCCTCGGGAAGGCCCCGGATGGGGATTCCCTCCCAGTACACCTCGCCCTCCTGCAGGGAAAGAAGGCCCGCCAGGAGGTGGAGGAGGGTGGTCTTGCCGCTTCCCGAGGGCCCTAGGATGGCCAGGGCCTCCCCGGGGCAGAGCCTTAAGGAAACCCCCCGGAAAAGATCGCCGTTCCCATAGGAGAATCCAAGGTCTATGGCCTCCAAGACCGGGTTCACCCTCTCATCCTCTAGGCAAAAGATGAAGCCTCGGTTAGAGTAAGGCCGATGCCGGCATCCCCTCTTTTCCAGGATATGGGCCCGGAGGAAGTCCTTCTGGCCCGCTCCTACTTCCAGCCCCTGACCTACCCCAAGGGCAAAGCCATCTTCCACCAGGGGGATCTGGGCCAGGCCCTTTACCTGGTGGAGGAGGGCCGGGTGCGCCTCTACCGCACCCACCTGGGGGGCCAGGAGAAGATCCTGGGGTTCCTGGGGCCCGGAGAGGTCTTCGGGGAGATGAGCCTTTTGGACGGAGGGGAACGGAGCGCCAGTGCCGTAGCCGAGGAGGACACGCTCCTCCTAGCCCTTTACCGGGAGGCCTACCTTGGGCTCATCCGCCGCCTCCCCCTCTTCGCCCACAACCTGGCCCGCATCCTGGCCCACCGCCTGCGGGAACTCAACTTGGAGCTGGACCTCATGGCCTTTGAGGAGGCGAGGAGCCGGGTAGCCTACGCCCTCTTAAAGCTCCTTCGTCAGGGGCACGGGCCCCACTTCCAGCTCCGCCACCAGGACCTGGCGGCCTTGGCCGGGGTGAGCCGGGAAACCACTACCCGGGTCCTCCACGAGCTCAAAGACCAAGGCGTCCTGCGGCTTTTTTCAGGGGCGTTGGAGGTGGTGGACCCCGGGCTTTTAGAGGAGGTGGCCTTTGGTCTTCTTTGAAGAAACCGAGTCGGAGGACCCTCCATGCGCTTGAAGGTGGATGTTCTTCCCGCGGAGGAGCTGGTCTACCCCGATGTGGTGTTGGTGGTGGACGTGATCCGCTCCACCACCACCGCCGTCTGCCTCCTGGAGGCGGGGGCGGAAGCCCTGTACTGGGTCCCCAGCCTCGAGGCCGCCCGGGCCTTCAAGGATGCCGACGTCCTCTTGGCGGGGGAAGTGGGGGGGTTAAAGCCCCCAGGGTTTGACCTGGGCAACTCCCCCCGGGAGGCCCTCGAGGCCCCGGTGGGCGGCAAGACCGTGGTGATGAGCACCACCAACGGCACCAAGGCTGCCCACGCGGCCGCCAAGACCGCCAAGCACGTCCTTTTGGCCTCCCTCTTTAACGCCCACGCCGCCGCCCGCCTGGCCCGGGAGCTGGCCACGGAGGAGGTGGCCATCCTCTGCGCCGGCAAGGAGGGGCGGGTGGGGCTGGACGACCTCTACACCGCCGGGGTGCTGGCGGAGTACCTGGGGCTTTTGGGGGAGGTGGAGCCCGAGGACGGGGCCCGGATCGCCCTCTCCGTGAAGCGGGCCTACCAGGACCCCTTGGAGGCCCTCTCCCTCTCCGCGGCGGCCCAGGCCCTGAAGGCGGTGGGCCTCGAGGCCGACGTGCCCCTCTGCGCCCAGGTGGCCAAAAGCGCCGCCGTGCCCCTCCTCACGGGCCGGGTGGGGGAGGCCCTCATCTTCAAGAAGGCCCACCCGGGGCAGGCGGGCTAGGGGAAAAGCCTAGGGACCAGCCGGACCGCCACCCCCATGCCCAAAAGCTCCACCAGGGCTTGGAGGACGATGGCCAGAGGGGCAAGCCCCATCCCCTCCGGCAGGGCCAGGGCCAAGGGCAGGACCAGGAAGGAGTTGCGCGTGCCCAGGCTGAAGGCCAGCGTCCGCCCCGCCTTGGCCTCGAGGCGGAAAAGGTGGGCCAGGACCCAGGCCAGGCCCAGGGCCAGGAGGAGGTAGAGGGCGAAGAGGGCCAGGAGGCCCCCCAGGTGGGCCCGGAGCCCGGGGAGGTAGCCCGCGTGCCCCAAGGCCACCAGGAAGACCACCAGGGCCAAAAGGGGCACCGGCCAGGAGGCGGTCCGGGCGGCCAGGGCGGGCCCCAAGGAGCGGGCCTGGAGGAGGAGGGCGAGGAGGAGGGGCAGGAGGACCACCAGGGCCGCCTTCCCCAGGGAGGCCGCCGGGAGTCCCTCCACCCCCCCTCCCAGGAGGGCGAGGTAAAGGGGCAGGAGGAGGAGCTGGAGGAAGAGGTTCAGGGGGGTGAGGGCTAGGGCCCGGGCCACATCCCCCCAGCCCAGGTGAGCGAAGGCCAAAAACCAGTCGGTGCAGGGCACGAGGAGGACCAAGGCCACCCCCAGGCGCAGGCCCGGATCGGGGGGCAGGAGGGGGAGCAGGCCGAAGACCAGAAGGGGGACGAGGAGGAAGTTGCCCACAAGGCCCGCCAGGAGAAAGCCCCGGTCGCGGAAGGCCCGGCGCAAGGCCAAGAGGGGCACCTGGAGGAAGGTGGCGAAGAGGAGGGCCGCCAGGGCGGGCCACAGGAGGACCTCCCCCCAGGGGGCCAGGGCGGGAGCCCCGAGGCCCAAGGCCGCCCCCAGGAGGGCTGCCCCCAGGTAGAGGGGGAACTGGTGGCGCTCCAGAAGGGCCCTCACCCCTAGCGAGCCCCCGCCAGAAGCCCGTAGAAGCGCCTCAGGGCGGCGATGCCCTTCTCTAGGTTCACCAGGTCAAACTTCTCGTTGGGAGCGTGGAGGTTGTCATCGGGAAGCCCCAGGCCCAAGAGAACCACGGGCGCGTGAAGGGCATCCTGGAGCTCCGCCACCACCGGGATGCTTCCTCCCTCCCGGGTGTACACGGGAGGCCTGCCCCAGACTTCCTCCAGGGCCTTGGCCATGAGGCGCATGGGGGGGCTGAAGGGATCGGTAAGGACCGGCCTGCCCCCGTGGAGGCGAAGGATCTCCATGGCGTAGCCAGGTGGGCAGATCTCCCGCAGGTAGGCCTCCACCTGGCTGGCCACCTCCTCAGGGTCCTGGTCCGGCACCAGGCGCATGGAGAGCTTCATCCCCGCCTCGGCGGGGATCACCGTCTTGGAACCCTCCCCCTGGTAGCCGCCCCAGATGCCGTTGGGGTCCAGGGTGGGCCGGGCCCAAAGCCTTTCCAGCGGGGTGTAGCCCTCCTCCCCCGGCAGGGCCTCCACCCCCAGCTCCCCCTTCAGGAGCGCCTCGTCCAAGGGGGGCCAGAGGCGGCGCTCCTCCTCGGAAACGGGGCGCACCCGGTCGTAGAAGCCGGGGATGAGGACCCTGCCGGTTTCCTCGTCCTTGAGCCGGGCCAGGATCCAGCCCAGGGCCTGGATGGGGTTCGGGGCCACCCCGCCGAAGGCCCCGGAGTGGAGGTCCCGCCTGGCTCCCTTAAGCCGCACCTCCAGGTAGCAGAGGCCCCTCAGGCCGTAGGTGAGGGTGGGGGTGTGGGGGGCGAACATGGCCCCGTCGGAGATGAGGACCACGTCGGCTCGGAGCTTCTCCCGGTGGGCCCGCACGAAGGGGAGGAGGTTTGGGCTTCCGATCTCCTCCTCCCCCTCCACCAAAAACTTCACGTTCACCCGGGCGGAAAGACCCTCCAGGGCCGCCACGTGGGCCCAGAGCTGCCCCTTGTCGTCCGAGGCCCCCCGGGCGTAGACCCGCCCGTCCCGCAGGGTGGGGCTAAAGGGCGGGCTTTCCCAAAGCTCCAGGGGGTCCGGGGGCTGGACGTCGTAGTGGCCGTAGACCAGGACCGTGGGGGCCTTGGGGTCCAGGAGGCGCTCCGCGTAGAGGATGGGGTGGAGGGAGGTCTCGTGGAGCTCGGTGTAGAAACCCCGTTCCTTAAGCCTCTCCGCAAGCCAGAGGGCCGCCTTGCGAACGTCTTCCTTATGGGTTGGGTCGGTGGATACGGAGGGGATGGACAAAAATTCCAAAAGGGGCTCTAGCGCACTCACGCCCCCATGCTACTCCCTTCGGGAAAGGTCTTGCCCTCTTCCAAGAGAAGGAGCTTCAGCCGGGCCACCTCGGCCTCAAACCGGGCCTGCAGGGCCTCGAGCTCCGCCCTGAGCCGCATGATCTCCTCCACCCCCGCCAGGTTCACCCCAAGCTCCTGCGTCAGGCGGCGGATCTCCCTCAGCTTCTCAATGTCCCGCTCCGAGTAAAGCCGGGTCTTCCCACCCGACCGCTTCGGCTTGATCAAACCCTTCCGCTCGTAAAGCCGCAGGGTCTGCGGGTGCATCTCCAAAAGCTCCGCCGCCACCGAGATCACGTACACGGGACGGTCCTTGGGGGAGGGCTTGGCCGTGGCCCCGGGAGGGGGAAGGGCCGGGCGTTCCAGCTCCTCAAAGCGGGCCCCGATCTCCTGCTTCAGCCGGGCCACCTCGGCCTCAAACCGGGCCTGCAAGGCCTCGAGCTCCGCCCTAAGCCGCATGATCTCCTCCACCCCCGCCAGGTTCACCCCAAGCTCCTGCGTCAGGCGGCGGATCTCCCTCAGCTTCTCAATGTCCCGCTCCGAGTAAAGCCGGGTCTTCCCACCCGACCGCTTCGGCTTGATCAAACCCTTCCGCTCGTAAAGCCTCAGGGTCTGCGGGTGCATCTCCAAAAGCTCCGCCGCCACCGAGATCACGTACACGGGACGGTCCTTGTCCATGGCCTTTAGCTCCCTCCGCTAAACCCTCCTAACCAACGTTATTATAAAGCGGGCACAAATCCTAGGCGCAAGGAAGCTTTCCTGGCCGCCTCCACCACCCGGGGAGCCAGGCAGTGAGCCTCCTCCAGGGAAAGGCGGCTGGCGGGAGCAGAGAGGGACAGGGCGGCCACCACCTCCCCCCCGGGGCCGAAGACCGGAGCGGCCACACAGCGGACCCCCAGCTCCCTCTCCTCGTTGTCCAGGGCGTAGCCCTTTCGGCGCACGGTTTCCAACTCCCGCTTCAGGTCCTCGAGGCGAGTGAGGGTGTAAGGAGTGTACGGGGTGAGGGAAAGCCCCTCGGGAATGCCCCGGAAGGCAAGAAGCACCTTCCCCACTCCCGTGGCGTGCAGGGGAGCCCGGCTTCCGGGGGCGGTGAAGAGCCGGACCAGCCTAGCCCCCTCCGCCTGGTCCAGATAAAGGGCCTCCCTTCCCGCCAGCACCGCCAGGTTCACGCTCTCCCCCGTGGCCTGGGCCAGGGCCTCCATCTCGGGGCGCACGGCCTCCAAGAGGTTCTTGCGGAGGTAGGCCTGTCCCACGGTGAAGGCCCGGGGCCCCACCCGGTAGACCCCCCCCTCCTCCTCCACGAAACCCCGGCGGGCCAGGGTCTGAAGCAGGCGGTAAAGGGTGCTCCTGGAAAGCCCCGTGCGCTCGGCCAAGGGGGACAAACCCGCCTCCCCCAGCTCGCTCAAGACTTCCAGCACCCCAAGCCCCCGCTCCAGGGTCTTGACCTCCCCAGGACCTTTTCCTCTGGGTCTAGGCATGGACCCTAGGGTACCAGGCTCCCCAAGATTTTTCAATATACAAAAAAGCATTTTGCTTCTTGACAAACCTCCGCCCCCTCCCTTAGGCTCAGGCCACCATGAAGGGCGTGGAGATCACCAAGGACCATCCCCTCCTGGGGGAAGTGCTCACGGAAGAGGCCCTGAAGTTTGTGGTGGCCCTGCAGAGGGAGTTCGGTCCCGTGCGCAAGGCCCTTTTGGAGCGGCGGAAGGCGCTTTGGGCAAGGTACCAAGCAGGAGAGAAGCCGGATTTTCTGGAGGAGACCGCCTTTGTGCGGGGCGGGAGCTGGCAGGTGGCCGAGACCCCTCCCGACCTCCAGGACCGCCGGGTGGAGATCACCGGGCCCGTGGACCGCAAGATGATCATCAACGCCCTGAACTCCGGGGCCAAGGTCTTCATGGCCGACTTTGAAGACGCCCTCTCGCCCACCTGGGACAACGTCATCCAAGGGCAGAAGAACCTGTATGACGCTGTCCGGCGCCAGATCGACTTTGTGAGCCCCGAGGGGAAGGAGTACAAGCTCAAGGATAAGGTGGCCACCCTCCTTGTCCGGCCTCGAGGCTGGCACCTGGTGGAAAAGCACGTCTTGGTGGACGGGGAACCCATCTCGGCTAGCCTCTTTGACTTCGGGCTTTACTTCTTCCACAACGCCCACGAGCTCGTAAGGCGGGGAAGCGGTCCCTATTTCTACCTACCCAAGCTGGAAAGCCACCTGGAGGCCCGGCTGTGGAACAACGTGTTCAACTTCGCCCAGGACTACGTGGGCCTCCCCCGGGGGACCATCCGGGCCACGGTGCTCATCGAAACCATCCTGGCGGCCTTCGAGATGGAAGAGATCCTCTACGAGCTTAAAGAGCACGCCGCCGGGCTCAACGCCGGCCGCTGGGACTACATCTTCAGCTGCATCAAGAAGTTCGCCACCACCGCCCCCATCTTCCCCGACCGGGCCCAGGTCACCATGACCGTGCCCTTCATGAAGGCCTACACCGAGCTTCTGGTGAAGTCCTGCCACCTCCACGGGGCCCACGCCATCGGCGGCATGGCCGCCTTCATCCCCAGCCGCAAGGACCCCGAGGTGAACGAAAGGGCCTTCCAGCAGGTGCGGGCGGACAAGGAGCGGGAAGCCTCCCAGGGATTTGACGGCACCTGGGTGGCCCACCCCGACCTGGTGCCCGTGGCCATGGAGGTCTTCGACCGCCACCTGGGGGATAGGCCCCACCAGAAGCACGTGAAGCGGGAGGACGTGCAGGTGAGGGCGGAGGACCTGCTGAACTTTGAGGTCCCAGGGGGCAAGGTAACAGAGGCAGGCCTTCGCAACAACATCTCCGTGGCCCTCCAGTACCTGAACCAGTGGCTTCTCGGCAACGGGGCCGCGGCCATCTTCAACCTCATGGAGGACGCCGCCACCGCGGAGATCAGCCGGGCCCAGCTCTGGCAGTGGGTGCACCGGGGGGCCACGTTGGAGGATGGGCGCACCATCACCCCAGAGCTTTACCAAAAGATCAAGGAAGAGGAGCTCGCCAAGCTGGGAGGACGGGAGGTTGGCCGCTATAGGGAGGCCGAGGAGATCCTGGACAAGCTGGTCCTCTCGGAGGAGTTCATTGAGTTCCTGACCCTGGTGGCCTACGACTACATCGACTAGCCCGGCATGCCAAGGGGCGGGCAGGGGCCTGCCCCTTGGCGTAAAGTGGGAAGCAAGGAGGCAGACATGGGGTTTTTGGAGGAGCTCAAAGCCCTCTTCCCCCCGGGGAGGGTCCTCACCCGGGAGGCGGAGCTCGCCCCCTACGAGTCCGACGCCCTCACCGCCTACCGCAAGCGCCCCTTGGCCGTGGTCCTGCCCGAGCGGAAGGCGGAAGTGGTGGAGGCGGTCAGGCTCTGCCACCGCCATGGCGTCCCCTTCGTGGCCCGGGGAAGCGGCACCAGCCTTTCGGGGGGCTCCTTGCCCGTGGAGGGGGGCCTGGTCATCGCCCTCAACCGCATGAACCGCATCCTGCGCCTGGACCCCAAGGCCCGGATCGCCGTGGTGGAGCCCGGGGTGGTGAACCTGGAGGTGTCCAGGGCGGCGGCCCCCTACGGCCTCTACTACGCCCCTGATCCCAGCAGCCAGCCCATTTCCACCATTGGCGGCAACGTGGCCTTCAACTCCGGCGGGGCCCACTGCCTGAAGTACGGCATGACAGCGGGCCACGTGCTGGCCCTCGAGGTGGTCACCCCAGAAGGGGAGGTGGTGCGCCTGGGCGGGGAAAGCCTGGAGGGGGTTGGCCCGGACCTCGCGGGCTTCTTCGTGGGCACCGAGGGGCTTTTGGGGGTAGCCCTGGAGATCACCCTCAGGCTCCTCCCCAAACCCGAGGCCTACCACACCCTCCTGGCGGCTTACGGGAGCCTCGAGGCCGCCGGGAACGCCGTGAGCCAGGTGATCCAAAGCGGCCTCCTCCCCGGGGCCATGGAGATCATGGACCGCTTAGCCATCGAGGCCGCGGAGGCGGCGGTGAAGGCGGGCTACCCCCAGGCCGAAGCCCTCCTCATCGTGGAGCTGGAAGGCCCCAAGGAGGAGGTGGAGGAGGAAGCCAAACTCCTGGCCCAGGTGATCCAAGAAAGCGGGGCCACCGAGGTGCGCATCGCCCAAAGCGAGGCGGAGCGCCAGGCCATTTGGAAGGGGCGCAAGGCCGCCTTCAGCGCCGTGGGAAGGCTTTCCCCCGACTACATCGTCCAGGATGGGGTAGTGCCCCGAAGCCGCTTGGGGGAAGCCCTGAAGGAGATCGGAAGGCTTTCCCAGGAATACGGCCTTAGGGTGGCCAACGTCTTCCACGCGGGGGACGGGAACCTCCACCCCCTGGTCCTCTACGACGGCAAAAAACCCGGGGAGCTGGAGCGGGCGGAGGAGCTGGCGGGGGAGATCCTCAAGCTTTGCGTGCGCCTGGGAGGCTCCCTCACGGGGGAGCATGGGATTGGGGTGGAGAAGAAAGGCTACATGCCGGAGATGTTCGCAACAGAAGACCTCCTGGCCATGGAGCGGGTAAAAGAGGCCCTGGACCCCAAAGGCCTCGCCAACCGGGGCAAGGTGCTACCCGGCTATGGGCAAGGCCCGCATCCAGGAGAGGTGTATGCCTGAGGTCCGCGCAAGCTCTCTGGAAGAAGTGCAGGAAGCCGTGCGCACCTATCCCCGTCTGCGCCCCAAGGGGGGCGGGAGCAAGCCAGCCCTCTCCACCCCCAAGGATGGGGAGGCCCTCCTGGATCTTTCGGGCCTCAGGGGCATCCTGGAGTATGCCCCTGAGGAGTTCGTCTTCACCGCCTATGCCGGCACACCCCTTAAGGAGATAGAGGAAACCCTACGGGCCCACGGCCAGTACCTGCCCTTCCACCCACCCCTGGTGGAGCAGGGGGCCACCCTTGGGGGCACGGTGGCCGCGGGGCTTTCCGGCCCCATGCGGGAACGGTTTGGGGGCCTGAGGGACTTCATCCTGGGGGTGCGCTTCGTGGATGGGGAAGGAAGGGTGGTGCGGGGCGGGGGCAAGGTGGTGAAAAACGCCGCTGGCTTCCCTTTCCACCGCCTCATGGTGGGTTCCCTGGGAGCCTTCGGGGTCATGGTGGAGCTTTCCTTTAAGGTCTTTCCCTATCCCCGGGCCACCCGAAGCCTAAGGGTGGGCTTTGCCAAGACAGAAGAAGCCCTGGAGGCCCTCGAGGGCCTCCGGACCCTGCCCTTGGATCTCCTCGCCTTAGACCTGGTGCCTCCAGCCACTTTGGAAATACGGCTGGGGGGATTCCCCGAGAGCCTGGAAAAACGGATCCAGCGGCTCCAAGACCTTCTGCAAAGGGAAGGGGAGGTGCTCCTGGAGGACGAGGCCCATTGGGAAGGGGTAAGGAACCTGGCCTTCCTGAAGGAAAGCCCCATCTGGGTAAAGGTACCTTCCCGTCCGGACCTCATCCCCATGCTGGAAGGCCTTCCCTTAGGACCCAGGCGCTACCTGGCTGGAGGAGAACTTCTCTATGCAGGCCTAGACCCCGAAGGACTCCAGGCCCTTAGGGAAAGGGCCATCCCCCACCTGGTGTTGAGAGGCAAGGCGGATCAACCCCTTCACCCTCCGCCACCGGAGGCCTTCTTCGCCCCCATCAAAAGGGCCCTGGACCCAAGGGGCCGTTTTCCCTTAGGGTGAGAACATGCAGCACCGCATACCCGTGGAAACCCTGGGCAAGGAAGGGGAGGTGATGGCCCACGCCATCGAGGCCTGCGTCCACTGCGGCTTCTGCCTCCCCACCTGCCCCACCTACCTGGTCCTGCAGGAGGAGATGGACTCCCCCCGGGGGCGCATCTTCCTCATGAAGGAGGTGCTGGAGGGAAGCCTCCCCCTGGAGGAGGCCCTCCCCTACCTGGACCGCTGCCTGGCCTGCCAGGCCTGCGTCACCGCCTGCCCCAGCGGCGTCCCCTACGGCGAGCTCATCGCCACCTTCCGCCTCCACACCGAGAAAGAGCGCCATCGCTACCCCCTGGAGCGGGTCTACCGCTTGGGGCTTCTACGCACCCTGCCTTACCCAGAGCGCTTCCGGCCCCTAGCGGAGCTTGGGGTGCGCCTCAAGCCCTTCCTGAAGCCCCTGCCCCTGCCCAAACCCCTAAAGGCCCCCCTGGCCCTCCTCCCCAACCGCTTGCCCGAAAAGGAAACCTACCAAGAGGTCTACCCCGCCAAGGGGGAAAGGCGGGCTAGGGTAGGGATCCTCCTGGGGTGCGCCCAGCAGGTCCTCAGGCCCTCCATCAACCGGGCCACCATCCGGGTGCTCCAGGAAAACGGGGTGGAGGTGGTGGCGGCCAAGGAACAGGTCTGCTGCGGGGCCCTGAACCTGCACGCTGGGGATAAGGAGGGGGCAAAGCGCCTCGCCCAAAAGAACCTGCAGGTCTTCCGGGACGTGGACTTCGTGGTCACCAACGCCGCCGGATGCGGCTCGGGGATGAAGGAATATCCCCTCCTCTTCCTGGGTGAGCCCGAGGAGGAGGAGGCCAAGGCCCTGGCCGCCAAGGTCAAGGACCTCACCGTCCTCCTGGACGAGCTGGGCTTCCTGCCGCCCCCGCCCCCCAAACGCCCCTTGCGGGTGGCCTACCACGACGCCTGCCACCTGGCCCACGCCCAGGGGGTGCGGGAACCCCCAAGGCGCCTCCTGAAGGCGGCGGGGGTGGAGGTGCTGGAGCCTAGGGAGTGGGAGATCTGCTGCGGCAGCGCCGGCACCTACAACCTCTTCCAGCCGGAGATCGCCGAGGCCCTGGGCCGGAGGAAAGCGGAGAACCTGAAGGCCACCGGGCCCCACCTGGTGGTCACGGGCAACATCGGCTGCCTCACCCAGATCCGGGCCTATTTGGACCAGGGCATCCCCGTGCTGCACACCGCGGAGCTCCTGGAGTTGCTCTATGACGGAAAGGACCCCGTGGATTGACGTAATGAAAACCGGGCATCTATGCTGAAACTATGCCTCTCACCATCCGCAACCGGGAAGTGGAGCGTTTGGCCAGCGAGGTGGCCCGCCTGACCGGCGAAACCAAGACCGAGGCGGTGCGCAAGGCCCTGGAGCTCCGCCTGGCCGAGCTGACCCGTAAGCGGCGCTCCGATCGGGTACTTCGCTTTCTGGAGGAGGAGGTGTGGCCCCAAATCCCTCCTGAGCTCTTGGGAAGGGGGGTCAGCAAGGAGGAGATGGACGAGCTCTGGGGGGGGTAGATGGTGGTGGATTCCTCCGTCCTCCTGGCCATCCTCTTCCAAGAAGAGGGGTACGAGGCCTTTCTCCAAGCCATCCGGGAGGCTCCCAAAACCACCGTGGGTGCGCCCACGTTGGTGGAAACCGCGGTGGCCTTTGGCCGCCGGGTGGGCTTTGAGCGGGCCCATCTGGTGGAGAGGTTGGTGGAGGAGCTAGGCCTCGAGGTCCTGCCCTTTGCCAAGGAGCACTACCGGGAAGCGGTGAGAGCCTACGCCCGCTACGGCAAGGGCCGCCACCCCGCCGGGCTCAACCTGGGGGACTGCTTGAGCTACGCCGTGGCTCGGGTCGAGGGGGAACCCCTGCTCTACAAAGGGGAGGACTTCCGCAAAACCGACCTGGGGAAGGGATGAAGGAGCTTTTGGAGGCCGCCTTCCTCGAGGCCTTGCGGGCCGCCCACCCCTACCGCCTCACGCAAAGGGCCCTCCCTCCTTGGAAGCCGGACCTGGTCCTGGCGGTGGGCAAGGGGGCGGCCTCCATGCTGCAGGCCGCCTTAGACCGCTACGGGGAGGTGCCCTACCACCTCACCCTGCCCAAGGGCCAAGACGCCCTGGGCCTGAGGGCGGTCTTCGCCGGACATCCCCTGCCCGATGGGGAAAGCCTAAGGGCGGCCCAGGAGGTCCTGGAACTCCTCCAGGGGCTTTCCCCCAAGGCCCGGGTCCTGGCCCTGGTCTCGGGTGGGGGAAGCGCCCTTTGGTGCCTGCCCCTGGGGATCTCCCTAGAGGAAAAGCAAGGCCTCACCCAAGGCCTCCTCCGAAGCGGGGCCAGCATCGGGGAGGTCAACGCCGTGCGCAAGCACCTCTCCCGGATCAAGGGAGGAAGGCTCCTCCTGGCCACCAGGGCCAGGGTCCACGCCCTCCTCCTCTCCGACGTGCCGGGGGACGACCCCAGCGTCATCGCCTCCGGGCCCTTCCACCCCGACCCCACCACCTACGCCGACGCCCTGGCCATCCTGGACCGCTACCGCCTGGGCCTCGAGGGGGCCCGGCGGGTGCTGGAGCGGGGGGCTAAGGGGGAGCTTCCGGAAACCCTCAAGCCCGGCCACCCCGCCCTAAGGCGGCTTTCCTGGCGGATGGCCGGGCGCAACCTGGACCTCCTGAAGGGCGCCCAAGGGTTCTTAAGGCGGCAAGGCTACCGGGCGGTGATCCTCTCCGACCGCTTTGGCGGCGAGGCCCGGGCCCTGGCCCGCTTCCACGCGGAGCTTTTGGAAACCATCCGCGCCCACGGGGTGCCCTTCCGAAAGCCCCTTTTCCTCCTCTCCGGCGGCGAGGCCCAGGTGCGGGTGGAGGGAAGGGGCCTTGGGGGAAGGAACCTGGAGTTCCTCCTGGCCCTTTACGCCCACCTGCAAAGGCCCCTTTACGCCCTGGCCGCGGACTCCGACGGGCTGGACGGGCCCTCGGGCGCGGCGGGGGCCCTCCTCACCCCGGAGGTCTGGGAGCTGGGCCTGGACCCCAGGCCCTTCCTGGCGGAGAACAACAGCCTGGGCTTTTTCCAGGAGGCGGGTACCCTCCTGAAGACCGGCCCCACCGGCACCAACCTCAACGACTTCCGCCTCCTCTTTGTAGACTAAAGGGGTGGAGTACCCGGAGCTGGCCCCGGTCCTCGAGGCCATCCTCAAAACCGTACCGGCCCAGAAGATCATCCTTTTCGGCAGCCGGGCCCGGGGAGAGGCCCGCCCGGAAAGCGACTACGACCTTCTCGTGGTGGTGCCTCGGGAAGTGGACAAGCGCTCGGCGGCGCGGTCCCTTTACCTCGCCCTAGCCAAGGTACGCAAGGGTTTTGCCGTGGACCTGGTGGTGACCCATCCAGAGCACCTGGAAAGGTACAAGGATGCTTGGATGACCATCTATCCCCAAGCCCTAAGGGAGGGGAGAACCCTTTATGCCGCTTGAACCCACAGACCCCTGGTCCTGGCTACGCCTTGCCCGAAGCGATCTGGCCTACGCCACCCAAACGCCTAAAGAAGCCCAAGGCCATGGCTAGCCTCTACGTCCACGTCCCCTTCTGCCCCACCCTATGCCCCTACTGCGACTTCCACGTGGTGCGCCGGGCCCCAGGCTGGGTGGAAGCCTACCTGAAGCGCCTGAGGGAAGAAGCCCAAGGGCTTTACCTAAGCCATCCTGAGCCCCTCGCCACCCTCTACCTGGGGGGCGGCACCCCAAGTTTCCTGCGGGACCGGGAGCTTTTGGCCCTTTTCCAGGCCCTACCCTGGAGGCTGGAACGGGGGGCAGAGGTGACCCTCGAGGCCAACCCCGGCACCCTCAACCGGGAAAGGCTTGCCCTTCTCAAGGACCTCGGCGTCAACCGCCTCTCCTTGGGGGTCCAAAGCTTCCAGGAGGGCGTACTCAAGTTTCTGGGCCGGGCCCACGGGCGCAAGGGGGCCCTAAAGGCGGTGGAGCTGGCCTTGGAGGGGGGTTTCCGGGTTTCCCTAGACCTCATCCTGGGCCTGCCCATGCAGGACGTGGAACAGGACCTGGCCGAGGCCGCCGCCTTGGGGGTGGGGCACGTGTCCGCCTACACCCTGCAGGTGGAACGGGGCACCCCCTTCGCCCTTATGGGCCTGAAGGAGGACCCCGAGCGGGAGGCCTGGGCCATGGAGCGGGCGGAGGAAGTCCTGGGAGAAGCCGGTCTTCTGCGCTACGAGGTCTCCAACTTCGCCAGGCCCGGGGAAGAGGCCAGGCACAACCAGGTCTACTGGCAAAACGGCTTCTGGCTGGCCCTGGGCCCTGGGGCCACGGGCCAGTACCCGGGCGGGGGTTCGGCCTACGCCTTCCGGCGCACCCACCCCCCCCTCCCCCGCTGGCTTTCCGGAGAGCCCCCCTCGGAAGAAGCTATCTCCCCCCTAGAGCACGCCAAGGAGAGCCTCATGCTGGGGCTGCGCCTGCGGGAAGGGCTGGACGTGGCCGAGGTGGAAGGGCGCACGGGCCTAAGCCTCTGGCCCCTCCTGGAAGGCTCCGCCAGGGGCTTGGCCCAAGAGGGCTACCTGGAGGTGGCAGGCCACCGCCTGAAGCCCACCCGCAAGGCCTTCCCCTTGCTCCACGGGGTGGTGCTGCAGCTTTGGGAGGCCCTGGAACCCCTGGAAACCCAGGGTAAGCTTTGACCTGCACAAGGAGAAGCCATGGACCGGACCGCTTTGGCGCAAAAGGTGCTCAAAGCCCAGCCCTTCAGCCAGCACCTGGGGATGGAGCTCCTCTCGGCTGGGGAAGAAGAGGTGGAGCTTGCCCTCCCGGTGCGCCCCGAGTTTTACCAGCACCTGGGGGTGGTGCAGGGCGGGGTAATCGCCGCCCTTTTGGACAACGCCCTCACCTTCGCCGGGGGCATGGTGTTTGGGCCCGAGGTCCTCACCGTGGAGTTCAAGGTGAACTTTCTCCGCCCCGCCAAAGGCCAGCGGCTTTTGGCCCGTGGGCGGGTGGTCCAAGCGGGCAAGCGCCTGGCCGTGGTCCAGGGCGAGGTCTACAGCGAGGAACCCGAGCCCAAGCTGGTGGCCTTGGGCCAAGGCACCATCGCCAAGGTTTAGGCGAAGGCCAAGGCCTCGCGGGCCCGGTCGGCCAGGGCGAAGAAGCGCGCCTTGGTGAGGGGGATTTTGCCGGTGACCAGACCTTTGCCGGGCTCGTAGTGGGCGTGCAGGTGGATGTGGGCCCGGGGAAGGCGGATGCCGATGCGCTTCAGCTTGGCGTGCCGGGGAGAGACATCCGCAAGGAGGAAGGGCTCCCCCAGGGCATCGGAAAGGGAAGCGGTCATGATGGTGGTGGGCAGGTCGTAGGGGCGCTCCATGCGGTAGATGAAGTCGGGGAAGTCCGCCTCCTTTTCAAACCGAACCCCTTTCTCCCGGGCATACTCCCGCATCCAGGAAAGGAGCTCCACCCAGGCCTCGTAGAGTTCCCGTTCGTGCGAAGGGCCCATGGCCTGAGTATACCAAGCGGAGCCAAGCACCCCTGTCCCTAAGTACCCGCACGCAAAGGTTGCCCCACCGGCCAAAGCNTCGTGGCGCAAGCCACGACGGGGTACTTAGTAAAGGAACTCCCGGATATCGTACCGGGCCACCCTTAGCCGCATCCGGCGCAAGGCTGAGGCCCAAGCAGCCAGCTCCTCCTCCACTTGGGAAAGGGGCTCCAAACCCAGGGCGGCATAAGGGGTACGCGGTTCCACCTGGAAAGGGGATAAGTAGATTACATCCTCCTTGCCCAAAGGGAGCTCAGCCATGAGGGCCAGGCTTTCCCGGCGGTGGGCCTCCGCGTAGGCCACGCCCCCAGCCCCCACCATTAGGATCACCCCTAAGGAAAGCCCGGCCTCCTTGAGGCTCCGCACCAAGGACAGGGCCTCCCTTGGGTGCCCAGGCTTGTTGAGGAGGGCCAAGAGGGGAGCGTGCCCCGTCTCCAGTCCGATATAGACCCTCCTAAGTCCCAGCTCCCAAAGCCTTAACCACCAAGAAACCTCCTTCTTAAGCCCGGTGAAGAGGTCCAAAAAACCCAGGATGGGTTCCCCAGGAAAGGTCTGGCGGACCTCTTCCAGAAGGGGGAGAAGAGGCTCGCCCAAGGCCAGGGCGTTGCCATCCCCCAGGAACACCCCCCGCCTTAAGAGCCTCCCCCTTCCCAGGAGTTCCAAAACCCGTTCCACATGCTCCCGGAAAGCCCCCGGGCTTCGCTTCTGGAAGGGGCGATCCTGGTAGAAGGAACAGAAGGCGCACCGGTTCCAGGTGCAGCCCGTGGTGGCCTGGAGGACCACGGAAAGGTAGGCATCCGGAGGGAGAATGCTCACGGGCCAGGTGTAAGCCCGGCGATAAGGGGTGGGGTCGGAAAGGGCCTCCGGGGTCCAGCGAAGTACCTCCTCCCGGCGCCCAGAATCCTTGAGATGGGCCTCCGCTATGTCCAGGATCTCACGGTAGACCTCCAGGGCCTCCGCCTCCGCCAGGCGTCGCCTCCTCCTCTCCCCCTCCCGGTAGCGCAGGTGCAGGGTTCCGTCCAAGGCCCTCTTGTAGGTGAGCCCCTGGCGGAAGTAGTGGTAGGGCCGTCCCTCCCGATCGAAGGAAAGGACCCTGTTCCCCAGGGAGAGGACCGTGGCTTCCGGGCGCAAAAGCTCCACGCCCTTAGGTTAAGCGCTGCCGGGGGTGCGGCTGAGGAAGACGTACTCAAAGGGTCAGAGCCCATCCATGGGGCATTTCATCCCCCTCGAGACCCTTAGAATAAGCCCCGTGGTGCTCTCGGCCCTGAAGGGCCTTCTCTCTCCTGATACCCTTTCTCGCCTCACCCCCCTGGGCGGCTTTGAAGCCCGGGTGTACACGGATGGGGAAAGGGTCTACAAGGTATACCGGCCTGGCGAGGCCCACCTGGCGGCCCTCGAGGCCGAGAGGATGGCCCGCGCTGGCCTGGGAAGCTTCGTCCTGGGGGTGGCCCAGGTGGAGGGGCAAGGGGTCCTGGTCATCCGCCATTTTCCCGGAAGGCCCTTCAGCCCCGAAGCCTTCACCCCCAAGGCCCTCGCCGCCCTCTCCCACCTCTTCCTCTCCCTCCACCGCCTCCCCGAGCCGGGGTACGTGGAACGGGAAGAGCTTTTGGAGAGGCTAGAGCGCTTCGCTGAAAGCCTGGGCTCCGTGCCCGAGGCCTTGAGCCTCATCAAGGCCCTTATGCGGGAGACCACCTGGGTGGCGGGGGTGGAGAAGCGCTTCTGTCATCGGGACGCCTGGGCGGGGAACCTCCTCCTTAAGACCCAGGAACACCGCTCCCATGACGACCCCGAGGTGCTCCTGGTGGACTGGGTCCGCTCCGGAGGCGACGATCCCGCCCGGGACCTGGCCCTCCTCAAGACGGGAAGCCTGGACCTCTTGGGGGAAAGGGCAGCCCGGGAAGCCCTTTTCCGCCTGGTGCAGTTTTACCCCAAAGAGGTGCGGGAGCGCCTGGCCTTTTACGTGCCCCTCACCTACCTCCACGACCTCCACTGGTTCCGCACGAAAAATCCTGAGGGCTTCCTCGAGGCCCTGGCGGACAAGCTCCCCCGGGCCCTGAGCTTCTTCCAAGACTGCTTTCCCCTGGGAAACCGGGCGTGTTAGGCTTTGGGGGATGAGGATCACCCTGGTGGACCATCCCTTGGTCCAGCACAAGCTGGCCCACCTCCGGGATAAACGCACGGGCGCCAAGGACTTTCGCGAGCTAGCGGAGGAGATATCCCTCCTCATGGCCTACGAGGCCATGAGGGACCTAGAGCTTACCGAAACCACCGTGGAAACCCCCGTGGCCCCAGCCCGGGTCAAGGTGCTTTCCGGCAAGAAGCTGGCCCTGGTGGCCATCCTGCGGGCTGGATTGGTCATGGTGGAGGGCATCCTCAAGCTGGTGCCCCACGCCCGGGTGGGGCACATCGGCCTCTACCGGGATCCCGAGTCCCTAAAGCCCGTTCAGTACTACGCCAAGCTACCCCCGGATATCCCCGAGCGCCGGGTCTTCCTCCTGGATCCCATGCTGGCCACGGGCGGAAGCGCCAGCCACGCCCTTACCCTCCTTAAGGAAAAGGGGGCCACGGGGATCAAGCTCATGTGCCTCATCGCCGCCCCCGAGGGCCTGGAGCGCATCGCCCAGGACCACCCCGACACCGAGGTGGTGGCGGCGGCCATCGATGAGCGCCTAAACGAGCACGGCTACATCGTCCCCGGCCTAGGCGACGCGGGGGACCGCATCTACGGGACGAGATGACGGAGCTTCTCAAGCGCATCGGCGTGGCCGAGCCCACGGGCACGGGCTGGCTCACCGTGGCCTTCGCCTTCCTGGTGGCCCTTTTCTTCACTTGGCGGTTCCTGCCCCAGGTGCGCCGCTTCGCCCTCAAGGTGGGCTGGGCGGACATGCCCAACGAAAGGCGCCTCAACCGGGAGCCCCTACCCAACGCTGGGGGCCTAGCGGTCTACGCCGGGGTGGTGCTGGCCCTGGTGGTGGCCGCCTTCCTAAGGCCCATCCTGGTGGAACAGGTGCTTATCCAAATCCTCGCCATCCTCTTGGGAGGAGCTTGGCTGGTGCTGGTGGGCTTCATCGACGATCAGTTCGGCCTTCCCCCCCTCTTCCGCCTCTTCGTGCAAACCCTGGCCGCCCTCCTGCTCATGGCGGTGGGGGTGCGGTTCGAGGCCGCCTTCGGCACCCCCCTGGATCCCGTCTTGGGATTTTTCCTCACCTGGCTCTGGGTGGTGGGGATTACCAACGCCCTGAACCTCATGGACGGACTGGACGGCCTGGCGGGGGGCATCGCCTACATCAGCGCCATGAGCCTCCTCTTCGTGAGCGCCCAGTTCCCCTTCTGGGCCGCAGGCACCTTGGTCCTGGCGGCCTTGGCGGGGGCCTCCTTGGGCTTTTTGCGCCACAACCTGCACCCGAGCCGCATCATCCTGGGGGACGCGGGGGCTTACTTCCTGGGCTACACCCTGGCGGCCACGGCGCTTCTCGGCAACCTGAAGCTCACCACCTTTTTGGGCCTCCTGCCCCCGGCCCTCTTTCTCCTTCTCCCCATCCTGGACACCACCCAGGTGGTGGTGCGAAGGCTATTACGGGGGCAAAACCCCCTTTCCACCCCCGGCAAGGACCACATCCACCACCGCCTCCTGGCCCGGGGGCTCTCCCAGAGGCGGGTGGCCTTCCTCCTGTGGGGGCTCGCCCTCCTCTTCAACCTTCTGGCCATGGCCTACCTGGGCATGCCCAAGGAGGCCATCCTGGCAAGCCTTTTCGCCACGGTTTCCGGCCTAGGATGGGTGACCTACCGCCGCCTCAGGGCCGTTTGGAGGGGGGCAGAATAGCATGAAGCGGGTGGTCCTAGCCTTCGGCACCCGGCCTGAGGCCACCAAGATGGCCCCGGTCTACCTGGCTTTGAAGGAGCACCCCCACATTAAGCCCCTCGTCCTCCTCACCGGACAGCATCGGGAGCAGCTTCGGCAGGCCCTGGGGCTATTCGGCATCCAAGAGGACCGGAACCTGGACGTGATGCAAGAGCGCCAGGCCTTGCCGGACCTGGCGGCCCGCATCCTGCCCCAGGCGGCCAGGGCCCTCGAGGAGATGCGGGCGGACTACGTGCTGGTCCACGGGGACACCCTCAGCACCTTCGCCGTAGCTTGGGCCGCCTTTCTGGTGGGGCTTCCCGTGGGGCACGTGGAGGCCGGCTTAAGGAGCGGTAACCTCAAGGAACCCTTCCCCGAGGAGGCCAACCGCCGCCTCACCGACGCGCTCACCGACCTGGACTTCGCCCCCACCCCTCTGGCCAAGGAGAACCTCCTAAGGGAGGGCAAGAAGGCGGAGACCATCCTGGTCACCGGCCAGACGGGGGTGGATGCCGTGCTCCTGGCCGCCCGGCTGGGCCAGCTTCCCGAGGGGCTTCCCCCTGGCCCCTACGTGACCGTCACCATGCACCGGCGGGAGAACTGGCCCATCCTCCCCGAGCTGGCCCGGGCCCTCAAGCGGGTGGCCGAGGCCTTTCCCCACCTCACCTTCGTCTACCCCGTGCACCTGAACCCCGTGGTGCGGGAGGCGGTCTTTCCCGTGCTCAAGGGGGTGAGGAACTTCGTCCTCCTGGACCCCCTCGAGTACGGGCCCATGGCCGCCCTGATGCGGGAAAGCCTCCTCCTCGTTACCGATTCCGGGGGGCTCCAGGAGGAAGGAGCGGCCCTGGGGGTGCCGGTGGTGGTGCTCAGGAACGTCACGGAAAGGCCGGAAGGCCTCGAGGCGGGCATCCTGAGGCTGGCGGGCACCGAACCCGAAAGGGTTTACCGCACGGTGAAGGGGCTACTGGAAAACCCCCAAGAGCTTGAGCGCATGCGCCAGGCCAAGAACCCCTACGGGGATGGGAAGGCGGGGATGCGGGTGGCCCAGGGAGTGGCCTGGCGACTCGGCCTGGGGCCTAGGCCGGAGGACTGGGTTCCTTAGGCCATGGGCGCAGCTGGTAAAGCCCCACCATCAGCACCGCTCCTCCCAAGACCAAGGCGGCCAAGCGCCCCCCGAGAAGTTCAAAGAGAAGCCCGGTGAGGTAGGCCCCAAGGGGCCCGGTACCCAGCATCACCAGGCTGTACACCGCCATCACCCGGCCCCTGAGGCGGTCGGGCACGGCGAGCTGCACCAGGGTGTTGGCGTTGATGAGCACGGAGATCATGCCAAACCCCCCCAGGGCGAGGAAGAGGGGGGCCAGGCCGGGGTAGGGCAGGAAGAGGCCCAGGTGGGCCAGGGCCAGGAGGAAGACCCCGAGGAGGAGGCGCACCGGCTTGGGCCGCCCCGTGAAGGCCATGACCAAAGCCGCCCCCAGGGCCCCCATGCCCACGCTGGAGAGCAAAAGGCCGTAGCCGGCGGCCTCCATCCCCAGGACCAGCCGGGCGTAGGCGGGGACCAGGGTCTGGAAGTTCATGCCCAGGAGGGTGGCGAAGAGGACCAGGCCCACCACCCGGCGCACCAGGGGGTGGTCCAGGACGAAGCGCACCCCCTCCCCCGCCTGCCGCCAAAAGCGGCCGTCCCCCCCTTCCCCGGCCGGACCCCCGGGGAGGCGCTGGAGGACCAGGAGGAGGGGCAGGAAGGAGAGGGCGTTGGCCAGGTAGGCCACCCCCACCCCGAAGAGGGCGATGAGGAGGCCGGCAAGGGCCGGGCCCAGGAGGCGGCTCAGGTTGAAGCCGAAGGAGTTCAGGGCGATGGCCCCGGGGTAGCGTTCCCGCCCCGCCAGCTCCACGGTGAAGCTCTGGCGCACGGGCAGGTCCATGGCGTTCAGGGCCCCGTAGAGGAAGGCGAAGAGGAGGACGTGGGCGTAGTCCACCAGCCCGGTGAGGATGAGGAGGGCCATGAGGAGGGCCAAAAGCATCATCCCCCCTTGGGTGAGGAGGAGGAGGGCCCGCTTGGGGTAGCGGTCGGCCAGCACCCCCGCGGGGAGGGAGAGGAGCAAGGAGGGCAGGAACTGCAGGGCCACCACCAGCCCAAGCCGCTCGGCGCTCCCCGTGAGGAGGAGGACCAGCCACCCCTGGGCCGCGGCCTGCATCCAGGTGCCCATCTGGGAGGTGAAGAGGGCCAGCCAGTAGGGGCGGTAGAAGGGGTCCTTGAGGAGGGCCAGGGCCAGCACCCCTTTATCCTAAACCTGACTGACCGGTCATTACCCGCCCCTGAGCCCCCGCAGGCCCCAGGGGGATGGGGGAAAGCCCGCCCCCCGTTCCGGGCGGGGGCCCTGCCCCTTATACTTGGGGCATGTTCCAGCGGGGTCTGCCCCTCTTCCGCATCCTGGGGATCCCGGTCCACCTGGACCTCTCCTTCCTGATCATCCTGCCTCTTTTGGCCTTCCTCATCGGCAGCAACCTGCCCCTTTACCTCAGGCTCTTCGGCCTGCCCCCCCAGGAAGGCCTCCTCGAGGGGGCAAGGCCCTTCCTCTTGGGCCTCCTGGCGGCCATAGGCCTCTTCCTCTCCGTGCTCCTCCACGAGCTGGGCCACGCCCTGGCGGCGCACCGCTTCGGCATCCCAACCCGGCGCATCACCCTCTGGCTCCTGGGGGGGGTGGCCCAGATGGAGCGCATCCCCCGGGAGCCCCTGAAGGAGCTCTGGATCGCCCTGGCGGGCCCGGCGGTGAGCTTCGCCCTGGCCCTCTTCTTCCACTTGGCCCGCACGGAGGCCGGGGCCTTGGGCTTCCTCACCCACTACCTGGCCCTGATCAACCTGATGCTGGGGCTTTTCAACCTCCTCCCCGCCCTACCCCTGGACGGGGGGCGGGTGTACCGGGCCCTCCTCGCCCTGCGCAAGCCCTACCTCCAGGCCACCCGGCAGGCCTTGGCCCTGAGCCAGGCGGTGGCCTGGGCCTTGGGGCTTTTCGGCCTTGTGGTCTTCAACCCCTTCCTGGTCCTGATTGCCTTTTTTGTGTACATGGCCTCGAGGGCCGAGGGGGAGGCTGCCCTCCTAGCCCAGGCCTTAAGCGGGCTCAAGGTCAAGAACCTCATGACCCCAAACCCCTTGGTCATCCCCCCCTCCCTTTCCGTCCAGGAGGTCCTGGAACTGGCCTTGGCACATAAGGTTTCCGGCTTCCCCGTGGTGGAGGAGGGGCGGGTTTTGGGGGTGGTGGGCCTCGAGGGGCTGGAGGGCGCCAACCCCCTGGCCCCGGTGGGCCACTACCTGAAAGAACCCCTGGTCCTTGCCCCCGAGGAGGACGCCCTCACCGCCCTGGAGCGGATGGCCGAGCGGGGGTATGTCCGGGCCCTGGTCATGGAAGGGGACCAACTTCTCGGCATCCTCAGCAAGACCGATCTCCTCAGGGCCTTCCAGATACGGGTGCTGGGACATCCCTCACCTTGACAGGTACCCTAGGGTAGGGTAGGTTAGGGGCGCAAAAGTATACGGGAGGTGGCCATGAAGAGAATCCTTATCCTCCTCGGTTTGGCAGCCCTGGGCCTAGCCCTGGCCCAGAAGCCCAAGGTGGTCATCGGCACCGGCAGCACCGGGGGCGTCTTCTTCTACTACGGCACAACCCTGGCCGACATCTTGAACAAGGCCGGGGTGGCCGAGGCCCAGCCGGTGCAGACCGGGGGCTCCTACGACAACCTCCAGCTCCTGCGGGACCGCACCGGGGGCGGCACCTACTACTGCGCCCTCACCACCACCGACTCCGCCTACGTGGCCTACACCGGCGAGGAACCCCGCTTCAAGGACAAGCCCGCCAAGAGCCAGCGGGTTCTCTTCTACATGTACCCCTCCTTCATCCACCTGGTAACCACGGAAAAGTCCGGCATCAAGGTGGTGCAGGACCTTAAGGGCAAGCGGGTCTCCACGGGCCAGCCCGGCTCCAGCACGGAAAACCTGGCCCTTCTGGTGCTCCAGGGAGCGGGGGTGAAGCCCGAGAGCTTCGCCAAGCGGGAGCGCCTACCCGTGGCCGAGGGGGCCAAGGCCCTGGCCGAAGGCACCCTGGACGCCTTCTTCTGGGTGGGAGGCGTGCCCACCAGCTCCATCGTGGAGCTCTCCCAGACCCTGGCCCGCAAGGGGGACCGCATCTACCTGGTGCCCATCGACCCCAAGAGCACCACCGCCCAGGTGGCCATGAAGAAGTTCCCGGGCCTGGTGGACCCCTACAACGTGCCCAAGAGCGTTTACAACACCCGCACCGACGTGCCGGGGTTGGCCACGGGCAACATCGTGGTCTGCCCGGACACCCTTCCCGCGGAGGCGGGCTACGCCATCATGAAGGCGGTGTTTGACAACCTGGACACCCTGCGCACCGCCGTGGCCGCTGCCAAGGACACCAGCCTCGAGGCCACCGCCAAGCTCTTTGGCAGGCTCCCCATCCCCTTCCACCCCGGAGCCGAGCGCTACTTGAAGGAGAAGGGCCTCATCAAGTAGGCCATGCCTGAGCCCGGGTGCCCTGGAAGCCTCCAGGCCCCGGGCTTTTGTGGAGGCAAGCATGGAGCTCGAACGCCCGGTAGCCCAAACCCCCCTGACCCGCATCGCGAACTGGATCCTGGTGTTGGGGGCGCTTTACAGCCTCTACCTGGTCCTCCACCCCTTCACCCCCCTGGCCAAGGCGGAGATCCCCATCCTGGACATTGTCCAGCTCCAGCGAAGCACCCATGTTCTCTTTCTCCTTTTAGGGGGTTATCTGGTTTCCTTTTACCTCCCCAGAAAGCGCACCCTTGGAGCTTGGGTGTACTTCGCCTTTACCCTCATCCCCCTTTACAACTTTCTCTTCCCCAGCGTTCCCGGGGTGAACCTATCCTGGGAGGTCAAGGCGGTGGGCCTCCTCTACTGGGGCGTGGCCGCCTTACCCGCCCTGCTTCCTGGTTTGAAGCGGCCCGCCGACCTTCTCGCCGTCCTTCTCGCCCTCTTCCCCACCCTCTACCAGCTCCGCTACTTCGAGGAGCTGGTCTACCGGGCCGTCCTTCCCGAGCCCTGGGATATGGCCATGTCCTTCGGCCTCATCATGCTGGTCCTGGGCCTGGTCTACCGCCTTTTAGGGCCGGTGATGCCGGTTTTGGTCCTCTTCTTCTTCAGCTACAACCTCTACGCCGACCTCTTCCCCGGGGCTTTCAAGGGAAGCCGCCAGAGCATCGATCTCCTCCTGGGCAAGACCTACAACGAGACCGAGGCCGGCATCTACGGGCTCATCACCGGCGTATCCGCCAAGTACCTGGTTTACTTCACCCTGCTTTCCGGCATGATCGGGGCCCTGGGCCTGGGAAAGGTGGTGGCCAACCTGGCCTTAGCCCTGGTGGGCAAGCACCCCGCCACCCCCGGGCGGGTTACGGGCCTGGCCAGCGTCTTCATGGGCATGTTCTCCGGCTCCGGGGCCGCGGACACCCAGTTCGTGGCCGCCCTCACCAAGCCCCTTTATGAAAGGGCCGGTTATGACCGCCTGGTGGCCGCAGGCCTGGTGGCCACGGCGGGCACCATCGCCCTCATCACCCCACCGGTCATGGGTTCCATCGCCTTCATCATGGTGGAGATCCTGCAGATCCCTTACCTGAAGGTGATCGTCATGGCCCTGGGGCCGGCCCTTTTGTACCTGACCGCGGTCATCGCCTTCAATGAGTTCTACTCCCGCAAGGCGGGCTTGCCCGCGGTGGGCGCGGAGCTGGGCATGAGCCGCAGGCGCTACGCCCTGCGCTACTCCATCCTCTTCCTGCCCATCCTCCTCATCGTGGCCATGCTCTACCTGGGCTACGAGGTGCGCACCGCGGCCAGCCTGGCCCTCCTCTTCTTCATCCTCATCACCTACCTGGATCCCACCCTGCGGCCCAAGGGCGCGGCACCCATCTTCCAGGGCCTCGCCGAAGGCTTCCGCACCCTCTTGCCCATCGGCACCGCCGTGACCGCCGCCAACCTCATCTTCGCCATGATGGTCATCAGCGGGCTTCCCTCCAAGTTCAGCCAGCTTTTGCAGCAGGTCTCCGGGGAAAGCCTCCTCCTCGCCACCCTGATCACCGCCCTCTTCAGCCTGGTCCTGGGCATGGGGGTACCCCCCACGGCCACCTACGTCCTCACCTCGGCCCTCACCGCCCCCGCCATCATCGCCCTGGCCAAGCTAAACGGCATCCCCGACTCCGCCGCCCTCCTCGCCACCCATATGTTCCTCTTCTACTATGCCGTCCTGGCCGATGTAACCCCGCCCGTGGCCCTGTCCGCCTACGCCGCCAGCAGCGTCTTTGGCACCAACCCCCTGCAGACCGGGGTTTACGCCGCACGGGTAGCCCTTTCCAAGTACCTGGTCGGCTTCTTCTTCCTCCTCTCCTACTCGGGCACCGCCCTCCTCATCGTCCCCGTCCTGGAAAACTCCCCCCCCGGCGAAGCCTGGCCCATGATCCTGGAGCGCTTCCTCTCCGTGGCCATCGGCATCGTTTACCTCTCGGCCTCGGGGGCAGGGTACACGAGGAGGCCCTTGAAGCGCTGGGAGGCTTGGGCCTTGGGCATTCTCGCCGTGATGCTCTTCGTTCCCTTCTGGCCCCTGAACCTAGGAGCATTCCTCGCGGGGCTTTTCTTCTTCCGCAAGGGCTTGACGAAGGCCAGAGGGGGAGCTTAGGGTAAAGCCGAAGGAAAGGGGGTAAGGTGATGAAGAGAGTCCTTTTGGTCCTCCTGGCCTTGATGGGTTTGGCTGTGGCCCAAAAACCCAAGGTGGTGGTGGCCACGGGGGGTGTGGGAGGCGTTTACTTCTACTACGGCACCACTTTGGCGGAGATCTGGAACAAGGCCGGGGTGGCCGAGGCCCAGGCCATACAAACCGCGGCCTCCATCGACAACCTCCTCCTTTTGGAAAACCGCACAGGGGGCGGCACCTACTACTGTGCCACCGTGCTCCCCGACTCCGCCTACCTAGCCTTTACCGGCCAGCACGAGCGCTTCAAGGACAAACCCGCCAAGAGCACCCGCATCCTCTTCGCCATGTACCCCAACTTCCTGCACATCGTCACCCGGGAAGGGTCGGGCATCCGGGTAATCCAGGACCTCAAGGGCAAGCGGGTATCCACCGGGGCCCCGGGATCGGGCACCGAGGTGGAGGCCCTCTTGGTGCTCCAGGCGGCGGGGCTTTCCCCTAAGGACTTCGCCAAGCAGGAGCGCCTGGGAGCCCAGGAGAGCGCCAACGCCCTGGCAGAGGGCAACATCGACGCCTTCTTCTGGTCCGGAGGCTTGCCCACGGGGGCCATCACCGAACTCGCCGCAGGCCTGGCCCGCAAGGGGCAGCGCATCTACCTGGTGCCCCTGGACCCCAAGAGCACCGTGGTCCAGACCTTCCAAAGGCGCTTTCCTGGCCTGGCAGGCCCCGGGGTGATCCCTAAGGCCACCTACGGCGCCCGCGCCGACACCCCCACCCTCACCTTCTGGAACCTCTTCGTCTGCCCAGAAAGCCTCCCGGCAGAAGCCGCCTACGCCCTCACCAAGGCCACCTTTGAGAACCTCACCACCCTGCGCCAGGCGGTGGCCGCCGCTCGGGATACCACCCTGGAGAACGCGGTGCGCTTCGTGGGGGGCACCATCCCCTACCACGAGGGGGCCCTGCGCTATTTCCGGGAGGTGGGGGCCCTGCGGTGAGGCCCCTCCTCGGGGGGGAACGGACCTCCCCTTGGGGGAAAGGCCCCTGGACCTGGGCAAGGGGCCCTAGCCGGCGGTGAGGGCGCGGGCTTCCCTACCCGAAGCGGCCCGGCTCCTCCTCGGGAGCTGGGCCTTTTGGCTCCTGCTGGCCCTCCTGGCCCTGGCCCGGGTGGTGGAGGTGGAGGGGGAGGGAAAACGCCACCTCCTCCTCCTCACCCCCTGGGACAGGGGACGGGTGGAGTTTGTGCACTCGGTGACGGGGAGGCCCGTGCTGCTGGAGTTCGGCCTCCCCTGGCGGTTTGCTGGTTTTCGCGCCTACGCCGATCCGGAAACGGAAGCCTACTACACCGGGGGGGAGTACGCCTGGAACCAGGCCCTGGCGGGGCAGAGGCACCGGGTCCTGGCCTATTGCTCGGAGGTGGGGGTCGTCCTGTACCTGGGGGGCGCCTGGTTCCGCGCCCAAGGGGGATGCCTGCGGGCCCGGCTCCTCTGGCCCCCCTAGCGCAGGACCTGGGGCACCACCTTCAGGGTGAGGGTGCGGCCCTGGCGCCAGACCTCGAGGCTCACGGCCTCTCCCGACTTCTTGCTGTAGAGCACCTGCCGGAGCTGGGCGATGGAGGAAAGAGGCACCCCATCGGCCTTCAGGAGCACATCCCCATCCACCCCCACCTGCAAGGCCTCACCCGTGGGAAGCTGGATGTAGGCAAAACGGCTTGGAGCCCTTAAGCCCGCCCGGGCAGCCGGGCTATTCCTCTCCACCTCCTGCACCATGAGACCAGAGGCGGGAAGCCCGTACTGCTGGCGTAGCCTTTCCGGGTAAACGGAAAGGGGAATAAGGGAAACGCCAAGCCGGGGCCGGTTTCGAATGATCTCCTCGGCGGTGAGGGTCTTGCCCGCCTTTAGCTCCGGAAGGTACTGCTTCACCAGGTTGATGGGCAGGGCAAACCCCACCCCGGCGAACTGGGCGGCCCCGAACTGGCCCGTGGGGGTGAGGATGGCGGTGTTGATGCCGATCACCTCCCCCCGGGAGTTGAGAAGGGGCCCCCCGGAGTTGCCCGGGTTGATGGCGGCGTCCGTCTGGATCACCTGGGGGACCAGGCCGGACTCGTCCCCGATGGCCCCGGGGTTTTCCCGGATGGCGGAGACGATCCCCTGGGTTACGGTGAACTCCAAGCCAAAGGGGTTCCCCATGGCGATGGCCTTCTGCCCCACCCTTATGCGGTCGGAATCCCCCAAGACCAGGGGCACCAGCTTTTCCTTGGGGGCCTCCACCTTGAGAAGGGCCAGATCCAAAGGCGGGGCCGCCCCCACCAGGCGGGCACGGTACTCCTTGGGGTCGCCGTGGAACTTCACCGTGATCTGGCTCGCTCCCGCCACCACGTGATGGTTGGTGAGGATATGCCCCTCCTTATCGATCACGAAGCCGGAACCTGTCCCCTCTTGCGGGGGCATTTGCAAAAATGGAGCAAAAAACTCAAATCCAGGGGGAAGCTGGACCCTTTGGGGACGGGTCACCACCCCCACGTAGACCACCCCGTCGCCGTACTTCTCCACGATCTCCACGGTGTTGCGCTCATACTCCAAAAGCCCTGCTTCGGCAGGTAGAGGAGCAGGCTGGGAGCGCTGGGTCTGGCCGTTGCTCAACCCCCACCAGAGCACAGCCCCCGCCATCAGGGAAAGCACCAGAAAACCCAAGAAAGAACGGGCAAGGTTCATGCGCCACCTCCTGGTCCCACCCTACGCCTTTCCGGTTAGTCTGAGATTAAACAAAGACCACGGTTTTGTTCCCGTGGACCAGGATGCGGTCCTCGAGGTGCCAGCGTACGGCTCGGGCCAGGACCGTGCGCTCCAGCTCCCGCCCGAGCCTCCGCATCTCCGCCACGGAGTGGCGGTGGGATACCCTCACCACGTCCTGCTCGATGATGGGTCCTGCATCCAGCTCCTCTGTCACGTAGTGGGCGGTGGCCCCGATGATCTTCACCCCCCGCTCGTGGGCCTGGCGGTAGGGATCGGCCCCGGCGAAGGCCGGCAGGAAGGAATGGTGGATGTTGATGATGCGCATGGGGTAGCGGGCCACGAAACCAGGGGATAGGATCTGCATGTAGCGGGCCAAAACCACCAGCTCCACCCTTTCCTCTTCCAGAAGGGCCAGGATCCTTTCCTCCGCCTCCTCCTTCCTTCCCTTTTCCACCGGCACGTGGTGGTAGGGGATGCCGAAGCGCTCCACCTCCTCCTGGTGGTGGGGGTGGTTGGAGATCACCAGGCGCAGGTCCATGGGCAACTCCCCCACCCGGTAGCGCCAGAGGAGCTCCAAGAGGGCGTGGGCCGGCTTGGAGACCAGGATGGCCACCCGCTTCCTTTCCGAGGCGTAAGCCAAGCGCCACTCCATCTGGAAGCGGCCCGCCACCACGTCCTGGAAGGCCCTTTCCAGGGCCGGGCGGGAAAGGTCCAGGTGGGGGGTGGTGAAGGCCAAGCGCATGAAGAAGGTCCCGCCCTCGGGATCGGTGGAATACTGCTGCAAATCGGTGATGTTGGCCCCATGGGCGTACAGGAACCCGGAAACCGCAGCCACGATCCCGGGCCGGTCCGGGCAGGTGATGAGGAGCCGCGCCTCTTCCATAGGCGCTACTATATCCCCATGGACTGGCGAACCACCGACCTATCGGACGCCCATCCCGAGGCGGAAACCCTGCCCATGGTCTTTAGAAGCTTCGGCGGCAGGTCCCGCTTCCAAGGGCGGGTGCGGACCCTGAAGGTCTTGGAGGACAACGCCCTGGTGCGCAGGGTATTGGAGCAAGGGGGCCAGGGCCAGGTGCTGGTGGTGGATGGGGGAGGCTCCCTGAAGACTGCCCTTCTGGGGGGCAACCTGGCCCGGCTGGCCTGGGAGCGAGGCTGGGCCGGGGTGGTGGTCCACGGGGCGGTGCGGGACACAGCGGAACTCAAGGAGGTGCCCATCGGCCTCCTGGCCCTTACCGCCACCCCCCGCAAAAGCGCCAAGGAGGGTAAGGGGGAGGTGGACGTGCCCCTCAGCCTCTTTGGGGCCCGGGTGCTTCCGGGAAGCTATCTTCTTGCCGACGAGGACGGGCTTCTTCTCCTGCCCGCGCCCCCGAGCGGCGGCCAAAGCGCCGAATGAGGTCTTCCTCCTTAAGGGCCAACAGGGTGGGCCGGCCGTGAGGGCAGACCCAGGGGGTTTGGCACCGGAGGAGGGCATCCAGGAGGGCCTGGCCCTCGGCCCGGGACAGGGGGTGCCCTGCCTTCACCGCCGGCAGGCAGGCCAGGCGGGCCAAAAGCTCCGTGAGGCTTTTCCCCTCTCCCCTCAGGGCTTCACGGAAGATCTCCGGAAGGAGAAGGGGATAGGGATGGAGGAAGGAAGGGGCTGCTAGGAGCCTGACCCTGCCTGGGCCAAAGGCCTCGAGGGCAAAGAGGGAGGCCCAGGCCTCCTGTCTTTCCGGCAAAAGGGCTTCCTCCGCAGGGGAAAGCTCCACCAGAACTGGATAGGGAAGCTCCCTTAGCCCCTCCTCCTTGAGGCGCCTTTGAAACTCCTCGTAGAGGACCCGCTCGTGGGCGGCATGCTGGTCCACCAGGTAGAGGGTATCCCCCGCCTCCGCCAAAAGATAGCTACCCCGGAACTGCCCCAGGTACCGCAAAGGGGGAAGCCCTGAGGGCGTAGGCGGGCTTAAGGGCATAAGGGGCCTGGGTTCAGGGAGGCTACGGGCCAGGTTATGCCTTTGGAAGGCCTCCCTCAGACCTTCCTCCACAAAGGCCTCCACCTCCTCCAAGACCGCCACCTCCTCCTTCCTGGCATCTAGCCGTAGGCGGAAGGCCTCGAGGGGCAGGGTGAGGTTCAGAACACCCACGGGAAAATACCCCTCGGGAAGAAGCTCCCGGTAGGCCCGGCGCACGGTTTTCAGCAAACCCTCCGGCCAGGCCACGGGACGGCCATTTATGGCGAGGAAGAGTAGGTCGGGCCGGGTGCGGGAGACCTGGGGTCCGGAAAGCAAGCCCTGAAGGCGCATGCCCCCGGCCTCCCGCTCCACGGGCAAGAGCCTTTCCGCCAGGACCCGGCCAAAGGCCAGCCGAGCGGCCTCCTTAAGCCCCGCACCCGGGAAGAGGAGCCGGGCCTCCCCCTCTGCGAAAAAGGCCAGGGAAAGCCAGGGGTAGTGGAGGAGATAGCGCCTTAAAAGCTCCGCCACCTCCCGCTCCGAGCCTGCCCCTTCCCACCCCACCACCTCCACCCGGGTCCCCGGGGGGGCGGGTACCTCCCTAACCTCCACCCACTCCCCCCGGGCTAGAAGAAGCCCCCCACCCACCTGAAAACGGGGCCGGGAGCGGATCCTGAGAAGGGCGGCCTGCCTTAGGGCGTAAAGGGCCTGGCCGCGAAAGCCCAGGGTGGTGATCCTCAAGCTGTTCCCCTCAGGAAGCATCCCAGGGTCCTGGAGCTTGCTGGTGGCGAAGGGTTCCACCGCCAAGGGAAGCTCCGCAAAGGGGATTCCCTCGCCGTCGTCCTCCACCACGATCCTCTCCCGCCCCCCACCAAAAAGCTCCACCCGCACCCTCTTGGCCCCTGCGTCCAGGGCGTTTTCCAAAAGCTCCCGCACCGCATCCTTCAGGGAAAAGACCACCTCCCCCCGGGCCAGGAGCCCCCGGAGCTCCTCAGGAAGCAGGCGGATCACCCCTTTATGGTATCCAGGGGAGCCCCCAGAGCCAAAGCCTTGAGCTCATGCAGGAGGCGGAGGGCCTCGAGGGGGGTCAGGGTGTTGGGATCCAAGGAGATGAGCTTCTCCAGTACTGCCTCCGCCACCCCCTCCCTGCGGGCGGTGAGGACTTGGAGGAGGGCCTTGGCCCGTTCCACCACCTCCTTGGGAAGCCCCGCCATCCTGGCCACCTCCACCCCGTAGCTCTTGGAAGCAGGCCCGGGGAGCACCTGGTGGTAGAAGGTCAGGCCTCCTTCCTCTTCCTTGGCGGCCACGTGCAGGTTTTTGAGCCGGGAGAGGGGTAGGGCGGTCAGTTCAAAGTAGTGGGTGGCGAAAAGGGTGTAGCACCGCCTCTCATGAAGGGCCTCGGCCACGGCGGTGGCAATGGCCACCCCGTCCAAGGAGCTCGTCCCACGGCCCACCTCGTCCAGAAGGACCAAGCTCCTTTCCGTGGCCTCCTTGAGGATGAGGGCCACCTCCTCCATCTCCACCATAAAGGTGCTCTTGCCCCCCGCCAGGTCGTCGGAGGCCCCGATGCGGGTCAGGATCCGGTCGAAGAGGGGAAGGGTAGCCTCCTCCGCGGGCACAAAGCTCCCGATCTGGGCCAGGAGGGCGATGAGGGCCGTCTGGCGCAGGTAGGTGCTCTTCCCCGCCATGTTGGGCCCCGTGACCAGGACGAGCTCGTGGGCCATCTCCAGGTCGTTGGGGACAAAGCTGGTGCGCCGCTCCACCACCGGGTGGCGCCCCCCGCGGATGTGAAGCCGATCGCCAAAACGGGGCCTCACGTAGCCGTAGCGCACCGCCACCTCCGCAAGGGCGGCATAAACGTCCAACTCCGCCAGAACCCTGGCCACCTCCCTCAGGGCCTCCGCCTTCCCTTTGGCCTTCTCCCTAAGTTCCAGAAAGACCTCCTCCTCCCGGCGGCGGATCTGGGCCTCGAGGCGGTAGAGCTCCCTTTCGCGCTCCTTGATCTCCGGCAGGGTGTAGCGCTGCCGGTCCTTGAGGGTCTGGATGGCCTTGTACTCCGAGGGCACCCTCTCGTAGTAGGGCCGGGTCACCTCCAGGTAGTAGCCGAATACGGCGTTGTAACCCACCTTCAGGGTGGGGATGCCGGTTCTGGCCTTCTCCCTCTCCTCCAGTTCCAGAAAATAGGCCACCCCCTCCCGCTGGGCCTGCCGCAGGGCATCCAGATGGGGATCGTAGCCCTGGCGGATCAGCCCTCCCTCGGAGAGCTTGAGGGGAAGTTCCTCCTCCAAGGCCGCCCTCAACTCCTCCAGAAGGGAACCCAGGTCGGGAAGGACCACCTCCTCCCCCAAGAGGGCCCGGAGCTCGGGCAGGATCTCCAGGCTCCGGCGCAAGGAGCCCAGGTCCCGCGGGGATGCCCGCCCCATCTCCAGACGGGCGGCCAGCCTCTCCAGGTCCGCCAGGCGGAAAAGAAGGCGCCTGACCCCTTCCCGCAGGGTCCCTTCCCTCACAAAGCGCTCCACCCGGTCCAACCTGGCCTCCAGGGGGCCCGCCTCCAACAAGGGATGGCGCAGCCAGCTTTGCAACAACCTGCGACCAAAAGCGGTGCGGGTTTCGTCCAGAACGCCGAAGAGGGTGTCCTGGCCCCGGATGGGCTCGAAGATCTCGAGGGCCCTTAAGGTGGCCTCGGGCAGGTGCATGAAGGCCCCGGGGTCATAGGGGCGGAAGGGCCTTGGGGAAAACCCTTCCCCTTGGGTCCAGCGGGCATACCAAAGAAGCGCCCCCTGGACCCGACGCAGGGCCAAGGGCCCTTCCCCTAACGGTTCAAAGGGAGCCTCCGAAAGCATAACGGGAAAGCGCTTCTGGAATTCCTCTAAAAACTCTCGGTTTTCCCTGAGCTCTGGGGCCAGGAGCACCTCGGCAGGCCGGTGGCGGAATAGCTCGTCGTAGAGGGCGCTTTTGCTCTTCAAAAGCGTCCCCTTAAACTCGCCGGTGGAGACGTCCAGAAAGGCCACCCCGAAACCATCCCCGGTGGCGATGGCTGCCAGGTAGTTGGCCTCCTTGGAAAGAAGGGTTTCCTGCACCAGGGTGCCGGGGGTGAGGAGCTGGGTCACCTCCCGCCGCACCAGGCCCTCGGCCTCCTCCGCCGGTTCCACCTGGTCCGCCACCGCCAACCGGAAACCCATTTTCAAAAGCCTTTCCGCATAGGCGTCAAAGGCCCTGATGGGGATCCCCGCCATGGGGGTGGTGAAGTCCTTGCTGGACTTGTGGGTAAGCACCAAACCCAAAGCCCGGGCCAGCCTTTCCGCATCCTCCCCGAAACACTCGTAGAAGTCCCCCACCTGGAAGAGGAGGAGGTAATCGGGGTAGCGGTCCCTGAGCTCCACGTACTGTTGGAGAAGGGGGGGCAAGGGTCCAGGGCCTTCACCCTTGAGCATGCCCCTTATCATAACCGGGGGGTACCCCCGGACAAGGAAGTTTAAATGTTGGCCTGGAGAAGGCGCTCCTTGCAATTTACCCCAACTTGACAGGGGTAGGGTTACAGGAATAGCATACAAAACTGAGGGGACAAATGTCCTAAGAAAAGGAGGCGTGCTATGGAAAAGGTCAATCGGCGTACCACCCTCAAGCTCATGGGTATGGGGGCGGCACTTCTGGCCGCAGGCGGGCGGGGCTTGGCCCAACAAACCCCCACCGCCGACCAGTTGGTGAAGGGCAAAAACCCCAAGATGATCGTCCTCTCCCAGCGCCCCGTGGTGATGGAAACCCCCTATGACCTCTTGGTGAGCAACCCCGAGCGCACGCCCAAGGAAATCCTCTACATCCGCAACAACGTAGACCTCCCCGGCTACAACACCGTGGAAGGGGCCAACCTGGAGGGGTGGAAGGTGGAGGTAAGCGGCCTGGTGGACAAACCCTTCACCTTTGAGGCCAAGGAGCTCCTCTCCCTGCCCCAGCACGAGGTCACCATGGTCCTCCAGTGCTCGGGCAACGGGCGCACCCTCTATAACCCCCGCCCCTCAGGTAACCCCTGGAAGCGGGGTGGGATGGGCAACGTCACCTTCCGGGGTGTCCGCCTGAAGGACCTCCTGGCTGCCAAAGGGGTCAAGCTGGGAGAAAAGGCTTTCTACATCACCGCCCACGCCAGCCGCCAGGGCAACGCCCCCGAGTTCGTGCGCTCGGTGCCCATCCACGCCTTGGAGAACGCCCTCCTGGCCCTCTCCATGAACGGGGAGCCCCTGCCAGCGGTGCACGGGGGGCCCGTGCGCCTGGTCTTCCCCGGCTACTTTGGGGTCAACAACGTGAAGTGGGTAGAGAAGATCGAGTTCACCGAGGGAGAAAACACCACCACCGAACAGGTTCCCCGCTACCGGGTACCCACCATTCCCAACGCCGCCATCCCCTTCCTGCCGCAAGAGCCTGGGAAAACCTACCCCTATACCCTGCAGAACTCCCGCCCCAACTGGCTGGTCACCCTCAACAGCTTCATCTTTGCCCCCCTCGAGGGCCAGACGGTGGAGGGTCCCTACGTGCGCGTGGAGGGGGTCGCCTTCAACGACGGCATCGTCCCCATCGTGAGCGTGGAGGTTTCCACCAACGGCGGCCGCACCTGGCACCAGGCTCAGCTGGAACGCCAGGAGAAAAGCTTCGGCTGGATCCGCTGGCGGACCACGGTCTACCTCCGCTCCGGGGAGCACGAGATCATGGCTCGGGCTTGGGACGCCGCAGGCCGCAGCCAGCCCCTGGACGGCAACATCGCCTGGAACGAGCGGGGCTACGAGTACAGCGGGGTGATGCGGGTAAAGTTCACCGTGGCCTAAGGCTTGAGGAAGCCCCCGGAGGTCCTCCGGGGGCATACGTGTGGCGGAAACCCAAAACCTTACAGGGGTGGGGTTTAAACTGAAAGCATGAGAAAGCCTCTCTGGATACTGACGATTGCCGCGGCCAGCTTGGGGGGATACCTGGCCCTGAGCCAGTTCACCCTCCCCGAGGGCCCCGGCCAAGAGGTGGTGCTGGCCAAGTGCCAGGCTTGCCACGACATCGGCTTCGTGGCCCGCGAGCGGCTTTCGCGGGAACGCTGGGACGCCATCATCAACGAGATGGTCATACGGGGCCTGCAGGTGACCCCAGAGGAACGGGCCACCATCCTGGACTACCTGGCCACCTACCTGGGCACCGAACCGCCACCCGCCCCGCCGCCAGCCCAGGCCGCTGCCCCGAAGACCGGCGCCCAGGTCTACGCCAACTGCCAGGGGTGCCACGGACCCCAGGGCGAAGGCAACCCGCCCGCCTTCCCACCCCTCAAAGGACACGTGGAGAACCTCCTCAAGGCGGAAGGCGGCCGGGCATACCTCCTCCTGGCGGTGCTTTACGGCGTGCAAGGGGAGGTGCAGATTATGGGCCAGAACTACACGGGCATCATGCCGGGCTTCGCCTGGCTTTCCGATGACGAGCTGGCCCTGGTCCTCAACCACCTGGTGGCGTGGGGAGCCCCAGAAGGCTTTAAACCCTACACCCCCGAGGAGGTGAAGGCGGCCCGGGCCAAGGCCCTCGCCCCAGAGGAGGTTCTGAAGCTTCGGCAAGGTCTCAAGCTGCCATGAGCGGGAAGGTCGTTTCCCTCCACCTGGGGCTGGGCTCCGGTCTTCCCAAGCCCCAGGTGAAGGTTTTGGAACTGGTGGCCGGCTTCGGGGCCAAGGGGGACCGGCATGCGGGCAAGGACCCCGACCGGGCTGTCCTGGTAGCGGGCCTCCCTGCCTACGACAAGGCCAAGGAGGCGGGTATAGAACTGCCCTTGGGAGCCTTGGGGGAAAACCTCCTCCTGGACCTTGACCCCCATGCCCTACCCCCAGGTACCCGCCTAAGGATAGGGGAAGCCCTTTTGGAGTTCTCCTACGTGTGCACGGTCTGCTCCAGCCTTTCCCAGTTTGACCTGAGGCTTCCCAAGCTCCTCTACGGGGGCCGGGGGCTTTACGCCCGGGTGCTGGAAGGCGGTCTGGTGCGGGTGGGGGACCCGGTGCGCATCCTGGTCGCCGCCGAATAGGCCTTCCGCAAGGAGGGCCCCGGGGACCGGTCCCCGGGGCCTTTGCCCCTGGCCTAAACCCCCACCCGCTCGGGAACCCGGTAGGCCCAGTAGGCGGGCTGCCCTCCTTGGGGCTCGTTCAGGACCTCGATGCGCCCCTCCAGGGCCGCCTCCACCTCCTTCAGCTGCCCCAGGTACTCCATGAAGGCCTCGGCGTCGGCGAAGCCGGTGTCCACCCGGTAGCCCTGGGCCTCCTTCAAGACGGTGAAGCCGTCACCCCCGTTGGCGATGAAGCTGTTCACCACCACCCGGTAGGTGGCCTCGAGGTCCAGGGGCTGGTAGCCCTTCTCCGTGTTCACCTCCACCCGCACCACCCGGTCCCCCGCAGGGCGGGCCAGGTCAAAGGCGTAGCGCAGGCCGGAAACCTGCAGGAAGCGGCCCGCCGCCTGCTCCCACTGGGAAACCCCGTTCTCCAGAGCCGCCTTGATCTCCTTGCCCTTCAGGTCCATGACCACCAAGGTGTTGCCGAAGGGCAGGACCTCGTAGACCTTGCCCACGGTGATGGGCCCCTTGGGGATGGAGGCCCGGATGCCGCCGCCGTTTTGCAGGGCGATCTGCACCCCGGCGTTTTTGGTCTTCCACACCATGCCGTCGGCGATGAGGTTGCCCAGGTTGCTCTCCCGCTTGCGCACGATGGCCCTTTCGCCCACCAGGTCCACCTTGGCCTCGGCGATCACCTGGGCCATGAGGGCCATCACCGGCTGGGCGTAGGCCAGGAGGGCCTCCTTGGCGAAGAAGTCCTCGGGGGAGACCTCGGGGGTCATGAGGACGGGCTCGCCCTTGTAGGCCAGAAGCTCTCCCTTCTCGTTGAAGGTGACCTCCAAGAGGCCCACCACCTTCCCCCACTCCCAGGCCTGCACCACCAGGACATCCTTGCCCTCGGGGTTTTTGACCACCGTGGGGTAGGGGCCCGCCGGGGCCAGCTCCTTGTGGGGGAAGCTCCCCAAAAGGGTGTGGGAGTGGCCGCCCACGATCACCTGGGCCCCCACCAGCCTCCGGGCCAGCTTCAGGTCCTCGGCGTAGCCCAGGTGGGAGAGGACGATGATCTTGTTCACCCCCTTCCGCAGGAGCTCGTAGACCGCCTTCTGAGCGCTCTCGTAGGGGTCCAGGAAGTCCACGGTGGGCCCGGGGTTGGCGATCTCCCGGGTGTCCGGGGTGGTGAGGCCGATCACCCCCACCTTCTCCCCGCCCACCGTCACGACGGCGTAGGGAGAGAAAAGACCCTTCAGCCGAGGTTCCCGCTCCACCCCCACGTTGGCGGACACCACCTTGAACCTTGCCCCCTTCAAAAACTCCGCCAAGGGCCCAGGCCCCAGGTCAAACTCGTGGTTGCCCAGGGCCATTACCCGGTACAGGGCCCTGTGCATGAAGTAGCGGTCCGCCAAGCCCCGGTACTGGTTGAAGTAAAGGGTCCCCTGGAAAACATCCCCGGCGTCCAGGAAGAGGAGGTTCTTGCGGCCTGCCCGGAGGCGGTCAAAGAAGGCGATGCGCTGGGCCACGCCCCCCACCCTCACCTTCTTGCCGGAAAGGGTGAGCTCCATGGGCTCCAGGTGGGCGTGGGTGTCGTTGGTGTGCACCAGGGTAAGGGTAAAGGCCCCCTGGGCCCGCCCCAAGCCCAGGCCCGCCAAACCTAAAGCTGCCCCTGCCTTCAATACCTCGCGCCGCTTATACATACCCGACCTCCAGGCTTCAGTCTACCCAAGGCCAGGTCAGCTTAGGGTCAAGGCCCTCGAGGCCAGACCTTGCTTGACGGGTGACGCCCTAAGGCTTGACATTGTGCATATATTTGCTGTACACTTTGCGCAATCTGCTGGGGGAAAAGGGTAAATGCCCGGCCTCAGCAGGTCAAGGAGGTCAAAAATGGCGTACACCAAGGCGGAAATCCTCAAGGCGCTCAAGGCGGAGAAGGTCAAGTTCCTCAGGCTCCAGATCACCGACATCCTGGGCGTGGTGAAGAACGTGGAGGTCCCCGAGTCCCAGTTTGAGAAGGCCCTGGACGGGGAGATCATGTTCGACGGCTCCTCCATCGAGGGCTTCACCCGCATCGAGGAGTCGGACATGCTCCTCAAGCCCGACTACAACACCTTCGTCATCCTCCCCGAGGCCCTGGAAGACCCTGGGCGGGGCCGGGTGGCCCGGCTCATCTGCGATGTGACCTACCCCGATGGCCGTCCCTTCGAGGGGGACCCCCGGTACGTGTTGAAGCGCCAGGTGGAGCGGTTGCAGAAGCTTGGCTTTGACAACATGTATGCGGGCCCTGAGCCGGAATTTTTCCTCTTCCTGCGCACGCCTGATGGTTTGCCCACCGTGGAAACCCACGATCGAGCGGGCTACTTTGATCTGGCTCCCATAGACAAGGGCGAGGAAGCCCGGCGGGACATGGTCAACGTCCTGGTGGCCATGGGCTTTGAGATCGAGGCTGCCCACCACGAGGTGGCCCCGGGCCAGCACGAGATCGACTTCAAGTATGCGGATGCCCTCACCACCGCGGACAACATCGCCACCTTCAAGTGGGTGGTGAAAAAGGTGGCCCTGAACCACGGCCTCCACGCCACCTTCCTGCCCAAGCCCATCCGCGGCATCAACGGCAGCGGCATGCACACCCACCTCTCCCTCTTCAAGGACGGCCAGAACGCCTTCTATGACCCCGAGGCCGAGTACCAGCTTTCCAAAACCGCCCTCCACTTCATCGCTGGTCTTCTGGAGCACGCGGAGGGCATGGTGGCCATCACCAACCCCCTGGTGAACTCCTACAAGCGCCTCACCCCCGGGTACGAGGCCCCCACCAACATCGCCTGGTCGGCGGCCAACCGCTCGGCCATGATCCGCATCCCCGCCCGCCGGGGCGTGGGCACCCGGGCCGAGCTCAGGATGCCCGACCCCTCCGCCAATCCCTACCTGGCCCTGGCGGTCATGGCGGCGGCAGCGGCAGACGGGATCGAGCGCAAGCTCCTGCCCCCGCCCCCCATCCAGCGCAACATCTACCACATGAGCGTGCGGGAACGGCGCAAGCACAAGATCCGCGAGCTTCCAGGCACGCTTCGGGAGGCCCTCGAGGCCCTGAAGAAGGACCCGGTGATCCGCGAGGCCCTGGGCGAACACGTCTATACCCACTTCCTCCAGGCCAAGCAGATGGAGTGGGACGACTACCGGGTCACGGTCCACCAGTGGGAGCTGGACCGGTATCTGGCCACGTACTGAGGGTGGGTATGGCGCCTCTCCTCCTCCGGGAGGAGGGGCTGACCCGTGGGTCGGGCATAAAGTTACGAGGGGGCATTGACAAGAACCGGTACCCCCCCCTTAGAATGGGGCCGCAACGTGAACGCGTGCGCTTAAGGAGGTGCTTATGAGGAAAATCGGTTTGCTGGTAGCAGGTGTGGCCGCCCTGGGTATGGCCCTGGGCCAGGCCAACGTCATCAAGATCGCCACCCAGTCCCCCCTTTCCGGCCCCCAGGCTGCCCTGGGGGAGCAGATCAAGCTGGGGGCGGAGTTGGCCATCGAGGAAGCCAAGGCCAAGTTCAAAGCCCTGGGCTTTGACCTGGTCCTGGTGCCCTACGATGACCAGGCCAACCCCGACGTGGGCGTGGCCAACGCCAACCGCATCATCAACGACCCCGACATCCTGGGGGTGGTGGGCCACCTGAACTCCGGGGTGGCCATCCCCTCCAGCGAGGTCTACGCCCGGGTGAACCTGGTCATGGTCTCCCCCGCCAACACCAACCCCCGGGTCACCGACCGCAGGCTCCCCAACGTGAACCGCATCTGCGGGCGGGACGACGTGCAGGGGCCCGTGGGCGCCGAGTACGCCTTCAACAACCTGAAGGTGAAGAACGTCTTCGTCATCCACGACAAGACCGCCTACGGCCAGGGCCTGGCGGAGGAGTTCAAGAAGCGCCTCGAGGCCCTGGGGGGCAAGGCGGTGGCCTTCGTGGGCACGGAGGAAACCTCCAACTTCGTGCCCATCATCAACCAGATCCGCGGCGCCCGGCCCGTGCCCGAACTTATCTACTTCGGCGGCATCTACAGCCAGATCGGCCCCTTCGTGAAGCAGCTCCGCGAGCGTGGGGTAAAAACCCGGCTCATGGGCGGCGACGGCCTGGACGCCAGCGAGTTCGTGCGCCTGGCGGGTAAGGAGAACGCCGCCGGCACCTTCTACACCACGGTGGCTGGCCCCGTCTCCGCCTTCCCCAAGGCCAGGGCCGTGGCCCAGCGCTTCAAACAGAAGTACGGCAAGGACATGGAGGGCTTCGGCATCTACGCCTACGACGCCGCCAACGTGATCCTTACCGCCCTGGAGAACGCCATCAAGGCCGCGGGCAACAAGAAGCCCACCCGGGAGCAGGTGGCCCAGGCGGTGCGCCAGGTCAAGATGGAGGGGCTCACCGGCACCATCGAGTTTGACGACAAGGGCGACAACAAGAAGGCCAAGTACTTCGTCATGCAGGTGGCCTCCACCGGCAACTGGGCCGACAACAAGCTGATCCGCGTCATCGAGATGGCGGCCCCAGGCGCCAAGTAGCGCCAGGGATACTCTAAAGGGGGTGGCCCCAAGGCCACCCCCTTGGTTCGGAGAAAGGAGGTAGCTTGCTGGAGCAGATCCTAACCCTGTTGCCCCAGGTGATCTTTGACGGGCTCATCCTAGGCTTCGTCTACGCCATGGTGGCCCTGGGGTACACCATGGTCTACGGCGTCTTAGAGCTCATCAACTTCGCCCACTCCGAGATCTTCATGATCGGGGCGGTGGTGGGGGTGGAGGTCTTCCGCTACCTGGCCCCTCAGGTGGAGAATGGCCTCCTCCTTCTTCTTCTCGCCCTGGTCCTGGGTGGGGCGGTGGCGGGGATCACCGCTATCCTGGTGGAGCGCTTCGCCTACCGCCCCTTGCGCAAACGGGGCACCACCAACCGGCTGGTTCCCCTCATCACCGCCATCGGGGTTTCCTTCATCCTCCAGGACCTGGTCCGCCTCATCGAGGGCCTCTGGCACAACGAGTTCTTCCTGCGCATGCGCACCGTGGAGGACCTGGAGGGCTCGGTGGAGCTCTTCGGGGGGGCCATCTTCGCCCAGAACAAGTCCTTCATCCTCATGGGCGTTTCCATCCTCATGCTGGTGGGCCTCACCTATCTGGTGAACCGCACCAAGCTGGGGGTGGCCATCCGCGCCGTGGCCCAGGACCTCTCCACCGCCAGCCTCATGGGCATTGACCCGGACCGCATCATCTCCCGCACCTTCCTCATCGGGGGTTCCCTGGGCGGGGTGGCAGGGGTGCTTTTTGCCCTGCAGTACACCACCATCACCCCGTACGTGGGCTTCCTGCCCGGCCTCAAGGCCTTCACCGCCGCCGTCTTGGGGGGCATCGGCAACATCCCCGGGGCCATGCTGGGGGGGCTGGTGCTGGGCCAGCTGGAAAACTTCTTCGGCACCTACCTGCCCATCCTGACCAACGGGAACTTCGGCACCGAGTACAAGGACGTGGTGGCCTTCTTGATCCTCATCCTCATCCTGCTCCTCAGGCCGCAAGGCCTCCTGGGGCAGGTGGTTAAGGAGAAGGTATGAGCGCCCTATCCCTCCTCCTCAGCCTGGCCTTCCTGGCCCTGGCCTTCCTGGCGCCAGGGGCCCTTGCCAACCTCTTCGGCCTGGGGGCCCTGGCGGTGGCCACCTTTGTCCGCCTCTCCCCCCAGGGGCGCACCCTAAACCTGGCCCTCCTCACCCTGGCCTTCACCCTGGGCCTCATGCGCTCGGGGAACACCTTGGGCCTCATCGGCCTGGTGGGCATCCTGGTGGCCCTCACCACCCTGCCCCGGATCCCCACCTGGGTGCGGGCCCTCCTGGGCCTGGCCATCCTCCTCCTCTCCGTACCTTTGGCGGGCTTTGCCAACACCTTCGTCTTTGAGCTGGGCATCCAGATCGGCATCTACGCGGCCATGGCCCTGGGCCTCAACGTGGTGGTGGGGATGGCGGGCCTTCTGGACCTGGGCTACGCCGCCTTCTTCGCCGTGGGAGCCTACACCTGGGCCATCTTCGGCTCCGAGCAGGCCAAGAACTTCATGCAGGGGAACTTTCCCTTGCCCGGCGAGTACATGTACCTCTTCATGGGGATCGCCATCGTCACCACCGCCCTCACCGGCCTCCTCATCGGCCTTCCTGCCTTGCGCTTGCGGGGGGACTACCTGGCCATCGTCACCCTGGGGCTGGGGGAGGTGGTGCGCATCCTGGCCAACAACCTGGACCACCCCGTCAACTTCACCAACGGCCCTCAGGGCATCACCCCTGTGCAACGCCCCCCTATCGATTGGTTCCGGGAACTTATGGCGGCCATTGGGGTGCGCCTGGACCAGACCACGGACTACCAGCTCTTCTTCTACTTCCTGGTGCTGGTGATGATCGGCCTAGTGGTGCTGGTCAACCTAAACCTGGCCAACTCCCGCTTCGGCCGGGCCTGGGTGGCCATCCGGGAGGATGAGATCGCCGCCCGCTCCATGGGCATCCCCCTCCTCCCCACCAAGCTCCTGGCCTTCATGACCGGGGCCGCCTTCTCCGGGGTGATGGGGGTCATCTTCGCCGCCCAGCGCACCTTCGTCTCCCCCGAGTCCTTCACCCTCCTGGCCTCCATCACCATCCTGGGCATGGTGATCCTGGGCGGCATGGGCTCCATCCCCGGGGCCATCCTGGGGGCCGCGGCCCTTACCATCCTCAACCTGGACATCCTCAAGACCTTCAGCGAGTTCGTGCGCACCAGCCTGCCCCAGATTCCTAGCCAGGTGGACCCCGCCAAGTACGAGCGCCTGGTCTTCGGCCTGATCCTGGTCTTGATGATGATCTTCCGCCCCGAAGGCCTCATCCCCGAAAAGCGCCACAAGGCGGAGATGGAGGAGGGAGCATGAAGGCCCTCGAGGTCACCCACGCCACCAAGCGCTTCGGGGGGCTCGTGGCGGTGAACGACGTGAGCCTTACCGTGAACCAGGGGGAGATCTTCTCCGTCATCGGTCCCAACGGGGCAGGTAAGACCACCTTCTTCAACCTCCTCACGGGCATCTACGCTCCCGACGAGGGGAAAATCCTCCTCTTCGGCAAGGACATCACCGGTTTCCCCCCAGACCGCGTGGCCAAGGAGGGGGTGGGGCGCACCTTCCAGAACATCCGCCTCTTCGGGGCCATGACCGTTCTGGAAAATCTTCTGGTGGGCATGCACATCCATATTCGCGTCCCCTACTTCCACGCGGTCTTCCGCACTCCCCTGGCCCGGCGGGAGGAGAAGAGGGCGGAGGAAGAGGCCAAGAGGCTTCTGGAGTACGTGGGCCTTCTTCACCGCAAGGACGAGCTGGCCAAAAACCTGCCCTACGGGGAGCAGCGCAAGTTGGAGATCGCCCGCGCCCTGGCCCTGAGGCCTAGGCTTCTCCTCCTGGATGAGCCTGCGGCAGGAATGAACCCAAAGGAAACCGAGGAACTCCAGGCCTTCATCCAGCGCCTCAGGGAGGAGCTGGGGATTACCATCGTCCTCATCGAGCACGACATGCGCCTGGTGATGCGCATCTCCGACCGCATCGCCGTGCTGGAGTACGGCTCCAAGATCGCCGAGGGGACCCCGGAAGAGGTGCGTACCAACCCCAGGGTCATCGAGGCCTACCTGGGCAAGGGGGCCGCAGGGGGTGGGGCATGAGCCTCCTGGAGCTGAAGAACGTCCACACCTACTACGGCCACATCCACGCCCTAAAGGGCATCTCCTTAAGGGTGGAGGAGGGGGAGATCGTAACCCTTATCGGATCTAACGGGGCGGGCAAGAGCACCACCTTGCGCACCATCAGCGGCCTGGTCAAGCCCCGGCAGGGGGAGGTCCTCTTTCAAGGAAGACCCATCCACCGCCTCCCCGCCCACCAGATCGTGGCCCTGGGGGTAGGCCACGTGCCCGAGGGGCGGCGCATCTTCCCCCGGCTCACCGTGGAGGAGAACCTGGAGATCGGGGCCTACCTGGAAAACGACCGCAAGGTGGTGCAACAGCGCAAGGAGGAGGTCTTCAGCCTCTTCCCAAGGCTTTACGAGCGCCGGGCGCAGAAGGGGGGGACCCTCTCGGGGGGGGAGCAGCAGATGCTGGCCATCGGCCGGGCCCTCATGCAAAACCCCAAGATCCTCCTCATGGACGAACCCTCCATGGGCCTGGCCCCGGTCCTGGTGGACTTCATTTTTGAGATCATCCAGAAGCTCAACCGGGAGGGGCGCACCATCCTCCTGGTGGAGCAAAACGCCCGCCTGGCCCTGCAGATCGCCCACCGCGGGTACGTGCTGGCCACGGGGGAGGTCACCCTCTCGGGCCCCGCCCGGGAGCTGGCGCAAAACCCCGAGGTGCAGAAGGCCTACCTAGGCGAGGGGTAGAAGCATACCCCGGCTTGCGCCCCCCGAAAGGGGGCGTATATACTCTCCCTGAATCGCAGGGCTCGTCCCGGAAAGGAGTACGTATGAGAAAAGCCTTTTTCGCTCTTGGCCTAGCGTTGCTTGCCACGGCCTGGGCCCAGCAACGCCTAGTGGTGGCCCAAGGTACCGACCCCATCACCTTGGACGCCCCCCTGGCCCAAGACTCGCCTTCGGCCACGGTGGTCACCCACATCAGCGAAACCCTGTTTGAGCTGACCCCGGAGGGCAAGATCGTTCCCCTACTGGCGGAAGGCTACAGCTTCTCCGACGGGGGGAAAACCCTGACCATCCGCCTAAAGCGGGGTATCTCCTTCCACGATGGCACCCCCTTCAACGCCGAGGCGGTGAGGTTCAACCTGGAGCGCTTCGTCTCCCGGGAGCTGGCCAGCCCCTTTGCCTTCTTGCTTTCTGAGCTGGATCGCGTGGAGGTGGTAGATACCCACACCGTGCGCCTCCGCCTCAAGAACCCCTTCGCCCCCATCCTGGCCCACCTCACCCACAGCTCCACCGCCATCCAAAGCCCCGCCGCCATCCAGCGCTTTGGGGCGCAGTACCGGGACAACCCCGTGGGTACCGGTCCTTACCGTTTCCAGGCCTGGCAAAAGGGCCAGTTCGTGGACCTAGTACGCAACGAGAATTACTGGGGGGAAAAGCCCCCCATTCCCCAGGTGCGCTTCATCCCCGTGCCGGAAGGCACCACCCGGGTTGCGCTGGTGGAAACGGGGCAGGCCCACGTGGCCGTGCGCATCCCTCCGCAAGACATCGCCCGCCTCCAGGCTAACCGGGCGGTGGAAGTGGTCCGCACCCCCAGCCTGCGCACCATCTACATCTACTTCAACACCCAGCGTCCACCCTTCAACGACGCAAGGGTGCGCCAGGCCATCAACCATGCGGTGAACAAGGAGGAAATCCTTCAGTTTGTCTTGGGCGGTATTGGCCGGATCTCCGATGCTCCCATCGCCCCCGGGATCTTCGGCTACGCTTCTATCGGCAAGTACGAGTACAACCCGCAGCGGGCCCAGGAACTCTTGCGGCAGGCCGGGGTGAGCACCCCCTTGCGCGTTACCCTTCACTGCCCCACTGGCCGCTACTTCCAAGACATCCAGGTGTGCGAGGCCATCCAGGGCCAGCTCCGGCGGGTGGGCGTGGAGGCCACCATCCAAACCCTGGAATGGGGGGCCTACCTCCAGGAAACGCAACGCCCCTTGCGGGAAAACCGCATCCAGATGGCCATGTTGGGCTGGGGCACGGTGACGGGAGATGCCGACTATGGGCTCTACCCCCTCTTCCACTCCAGCCAGTGGGCCCCTGGGTTCAACCGCGCCTTCTACAAGAACCCCGAGGTGGACAAGCTCCTGGCCCAGGCCCGCATCTCCACCCTGCCCCAAGGAAGGCAACAGCTCTACCGCGAGGCCATGGCCCGCATCTGGCGGGACGCGCCCTGGGTCTTCCTCCACTCCGAGGTGCAGGTAACCGCCGTACGGCAGGAAGTGCAGGGCTTCATCGTCCACCCCACGGAACGGTATCTGGCCTACAAGGCCCGGTTCCGCTAAAGGATCCCGGCTTGGGCCCCGTGGGACCCCCCCACGGGGCTCTTTGTGAAAGCCATGCTTAACTACGCCATAAGACGCCTGCTCATCGCCATTCCCACCCTCTTCGGGGTGGTGCTCCTCGTTTTCCTCATGGTGCGCCTGGCCCCGGGGGACCCCGCGGTTCTCCTGGCGGGGGAGTTCGCCACCCCGGAGACCCTGCAGGCCATACGGGAGCGCTACGGCTTGGACCGGCCCCTGCCCGAGCAGTTCCTCCTCTACCTGGGGGCCCTCCTGCGGGGGGACCTGGGGGAGTCGGCAAGGAGCCGCCGGCCGGTGCTGGAGGAGCTCAAGACCTACTTTCCCAACACGGTGGAGTTGGCGGTGGCCGCCATCCTGGTGGCCCTGCTCACAGGAATCCCCCTGGGCATCCTGGCCGCCCTTCGCCCAGGGAGCGGCCTGGACCTGGGGGTGATGACCCTGGCCCTCCTCGGGGTCTCCATGCCCGTCTTCTGGTTCGGCCTCCTGGCCATCCTCATCTTTTCGGTGAACCTGGGGTGGTTCCCCGTGGCCGGCAAGGGCACCCTGGCCCACCTGGTCCTCCCCGCGGTCACCCTGGGGGTGAACGCCACCGCCCTCCTCGCCCGCATGACCCGGGGGACCCTCCTGGAGGTCCTCTCCCAAGACTACATCCGCACCGCCCGGGCCAAGGGGCTCAGGGAGCGGGTGGTGGTCTTCAAACACGCCCTGCGCAACGCCATGATCCCCGTGGTCACCGTGGCGGGCCTCGAGTTCGGCTCCCTGCTGGCAGGCGCGGTCATCACCGAAACCATCTTCGCCTGGCCCGGCCTAGGACAGCTTCTGGTGAGCTCCATTCTGGCCCGGGACTACCCGGTGGTCCAGGGAGCGGTCCTCCTCGTGGCCACAAGCTTCATCCTGGTGAACCTGCTGGTGGACCTCCTTTACGCCTGGATCGACCCGAGGGTGCGCTATGACTAGACCCTGGCGCCGCTTCCTAAAAAACCGCTTGGCGCAAGCCGGTCTGGCCCTTCTTTTCCTCTACCTCCTTGGGGCCCTCTTTGCGCCCTTTCTGGCCCCCTACTCCCCGTATGCCCAAGACCTACGTTCCACCTACGTGCCCCCTTTGGCGGGGGTAAGCCTGCGGGGGCCCGGAGGGGAGTGGGGCCTCTTTGTGAGCCCCGCCTTCCGGCATCCCCTGGAAGGGGTACAGGTGAACTGGGCAGAAAAGTACCCTGTGCGCTTTTGGGTGCGCGGGGACGAGTGGGAGTGGCTCGGGCTTCGCGGCAACCTCCACCTTTTCGGCGTGGAAGGGCCCGCCAGGCTGTACCTCTTAGGAACCGACGAGCAGGGGCGTGACCTCTTTTCCCGCATCCTGTACGGCATCCCCGTTTCCCTTACCATCGGCTTGGTGGCTGTGGGCATCGGCCTGTTGCTGGGTGCCCCCTTGGGGGGCCTTTCCGCCTACTTTGGCGGAAGAATGGACCTCCTGGTCCAGCGCCTGGTGGACGTGATGCTGGCCTTCCCGGGCATCCTCCTGGCCATCGTCCTGGTGGCCATCCTGGGCCCTGGGCTCACCAACGCCATGATCGCCGTGGGCATCGCCGCCGTGCCCATCTACGCCCGGCTGGTACGGGGGGTGGTCCTCTCCCTCAAGGCCCTGGACTACGTGGAGGCCGCCCGGGCCTTGGGAGCCAGCCACGGGCGCATCCTCTTCCGCCACATCCTCCCCAACGCCCTAAGCCCCCTCCTCATCCAGTCCAGCCTGCAGATGGCCATCGCCATCCTCTTCGCCGCCGGGCTGGGCTTCCTGGGCCTGGGGGCCAGGCCCCCCGAGCCCGAGTGGGGCCTGATGCTGGCCCGGGGCCGGGAGTACCTGGCGGTGGCCCCCCACGTGGCCACCTTCCCCGGGCTGGCCATCGTGGGCCTGGTCCTGGCCTTCAACCTCCTGGGGGACGGCCTCCGCGACGCCCTGGACCCCAGAAGCCGCTAGCAAGCTCAAAGGAGCCTTAAGGCCCCGGCTCCGGCCAGGGGGTATCATGGAACCATGAGCAAAGGCTGGCTGTTCCCCTTACTCCTCCTGCCCCTCCTCGCCGCCTGCCAGCTGCTGGAGGGAACGGGCTACCGGGTGGCCGAGGCCCAGCTCCTCTTCCCCGAGGTCACGGAGCGCTGGACCTACTTCTACGGGGAACCCCGGGAGGTGCGGTTGGGGGAAAAGACCCTGCGCCTGGAAAAGGCCTCTGGCGAGAGCCTCTGGGCGGTCCCCGGAGCGCTTTGGGTAGACGGGAACCCGGTACTGCGCGAGGTGGGACCGGCCCTGAGGCCCCTGGCCGAGGCGGTGCGCGGGGTCCAGGGGAGCCTGGTGGAGGTGCGCGCCCAGGCCAGCCTCCGGGCCACCTGGCTCTACGACGGCGTGGGTTGGGTGAAGCTCACGGGAAGCCTGAAGGAAGGGGAACGCCGCGCCTTGGTCCAGCCCACGGGCTACCAGACCCCCGACCTCTACGCCTTCACCGGGCCGGAAACCCAGGTCCTCCTCCGGGAAATCCTGGCCCGGCGGGGGGGGAAGCAGGTGGCGCTCTTTGAGCTTTCCGAGCCCGTCCTGAAGCCCCTGGCCCTGGACCCTATCCCCGACGGCTACCGGGTGGGGGCCCTTCTGGTGCAGTACGGGCTTAGAGTGGAGGTGGTGACGCCCCCCTCTCCCCCTTACCGGATCCTGGACCGGGGCAGCAACGCCGCCTACGGGGAAACCGAGGCCAGGGCCTTCCTGGCCAACAACCCCACCCGCTTCGCCGAGGTGTGGAACCTGGTGGTGGCCAACCGCATCCCCCGCCCCCCCGCCCCCAGCGTGGACTTCCGCAACAAGAGCGTGGCCGCCTTCTTCTGGGGGCTGAAGCCCACCGGAGGGTACAGCCTAAGCGTGGTGGGGGTTACCTATGCCGCCGGAACCGCCCGGGTGGTGCTGAACCTGCAAAGCCCCAGGCCCGGGGCCATCGTCACCCAGGCCCTCACCAGCCCCTACGTCCTCCTGGAGCTGGAGCGGGTGAGCCGGGTGGTCTTCGCCGACCCCTCGGGGCGGGTGCTGGCGGAGGCCAGGGAGTGAGGCTAAGTAGCCATGCATAGACTTTGCCCCACTTCCCTCTCCAGGCGCTCCTGCAGTTTCCTCAACGCCTCCTCCACCCCTCGCCTCAGCTCCTCCACGCTCCCGTAGTACCGCCGCGGCAACAACCACCCCTTCACCCGCCGCCACACCGTCTCCACCGGGTTGTAC